>UQNP01000108.1 GCA_900542385.1 uncultured Eubacterium sp. | reverse complement strand
CTTATCTGCTTTAGTTGCGACCACAATACCGTCAAGTCCGTAATATTTCAGATAACTGTACATTTCCGCATCCTGTTTTGACGGCTCATGTCTTATATCGACCAGCTGGACTACTTTGAGCAGATTTTCCCTGTTCTCCAGATAATCTTCTATCATCCTGCCCCAGCTCTCCGATATGGACTTGGATACCTTTGCATATCCGTATCCGGGCAGATCTACTATTCTGAACGCATCATTTATCCTGTAAAAATTTATCGTCCTCGTCTTACCCGGGCTTCCGCTTATCCTTGCAAGTTTCTTTCTCCCTGTTATCAAATTAAGCAGAGATGATTTTCCTACATTGGATCTTCCTGCAAAAGCAATCTCCTTCAGATCTTCCTGCGGATACTGCTCTTTCTTTACAGCAACAGATTCAAGCTCAGCTTTTTTTACTATCATTTGCCTTATCCTTTACAAGCACTTGTTTCAGCGCATCGTTGACATGTTTTATCAGAACAAATTCCATTTCATTTCTCACCGTTTCAGGAATATCCTGTATATCCGCCTCGTTATCTTTAGGCAGCAGTACTTTTCTTATTCCTGCCCTGTGAGCTGCCATCACCTTTTCTCTTATGCCTCCCACCGGAAGTATCTTGCCTCTCAGGGTTATCTCACCCGTCATGGCTATATCCTTTCTCGCAGGTATACCTGTAAGCGTAGATATTATGGCAGTGCACATAGTCACGCCGGCAGAAGGACCATCTTTAGGTATAGCTCCTTCCGGAATATGAATATGAAGATCTATTTTCTTGTAAAAATCTTCATCTATCTTGAGCTTTTTCGCCGCGGAACGTATATAACTTATCCCGGCTTTAGCCGATTCCTGCATTACGTCACCGAGCTGTCCAGTTAGAACAAGTCTGCCGCTTCCCGGCACTGCCGTGGTTTCTATAAACAGCGTATCACCACCTACCACTGTCCAGGCAAGTCCCGTAGTAACGCCTACCTCCTTCTCACCCTTTATGATATCGAATCTGAATTTTTTCTTTCCAAGAAATTCCTGTACCTTTTTAGATGTCATATTAACTTTTTTTGTATCTCCGCAAACGTAATTCTTTGCGACTTTCCTGCAAAGGTTTCCTATTTCACGTTCAAGATTTCTCACTCCGGATTCTCTTGTATAATAATTTATGATCGTTCTCAGTCCCGCATCCGTGAAAGAAATGCTGCTCTTGGAAAGACCGTTTTCTTTGATCTGTTTAGGCACGAGATATTTTTCCGCTATATTCAGCTTTTCCTCTTCCGTATATCCGCTCACTTCTATTACTTCCATCCTGTCAAGCAGCGGTCTTGGTATGGTATCCGTCGTATTGGCCGTCGTGATGAACATAACTTTCGACAGATCAAAAGGCACTTCAAGATAGTGATCTGTAAAATCCTTATTCTGCTCAGGATCAAGGACTTCCAAAAGCGCAGAGGCAGGATCACCCTTATAGTCCGCTCCTATTTTATCGACCTCATCAAACAGAAATACAGGGTTCCTGGTGCCGCACTCCTTTATCGATGACATTATTCTTCCCGGTATAGCTCCTATATAAGTCCTCCTGTGTCCTCTTATCTCCGCTTCATCCCTCACTCCGCCCAGAGACATTCTGACAAACTTGCGGCCTATGGATCTTGCCACACTCTTTGCAATAGATGTTTTTCCAACTCCCGGAGGACCCACAAGGCAGAGGATAGGACCTTTCAGGCTTTCAGAAAGCTGTATAACCGCCAGATACTCGAGCACCCTTTCTTTTACCTTTTCCAGTCCGTAATGATCCTCATTCAGTATTTCCTCAGCTCTGTTCAGGTCAAGATTTTCTTCACTAACCTCGTTCCACGGCAGCTCCAATATAGTCTCTATATAATTCCTGCTCACTGTCGCTTCTGCAGATGAAGGCTGCATTCTTGAAAATCTGTTTATTTCTTTTTCTATCTTTTCTTTTGTCTTTTCCTCGATATCCAGACTTTCGAGTTTTTCCCTGTATCCTTCGACTTCATCTTCCATATCTTCAGAAGCACCCAGCTCTTCCTGTATGGCTCTCATCTGCTCTCTCAGGTAATACTCTCTCTGATTCTTACTTATCTGAGATTTGACTTTGCTGGATATATCCTGTTCTATATTGAGTATTTCTATTTCTTTAAGCAGTATACTGTTCAACTTCTCAAGACGCTTTTTAGCATCAATAGTTTCAAGCAGGCTTTGTTTGTCTTCAAGTTTTATCTCTATATGCGACGCTATTGTATCAGCCATCCTGCCTGGATCTTCTATCGTAACGACCGCAGCAAATACTTCCGGAGCAAGATTCTGATTTATATTTATATATTCATCAAAATTCGAAAGCACTGTACGCATAAGGGCTTCCGCCTCTGCATCTCCAGGAGCTGCTGTCTCTTCCTCGATCTTTCTCACAGAACATTTGAAATAAGGAACTTCAAACAGAACTTCTTCTATCTCTCCTCTGCATATTCCTTCAACCAATACTCTGATGGAATCTCCCGGAAGTTTCAGCATCTGCTTTATCTTTCCGATCGTCCCTATATGATAAAAATCCTCCGGTGTAGGCAGATCGGTATTGTCATCTTTCTGAGACGCGAGAAATATATGCTTATTCATTATCATCGCTTTTTCAAGCGCATTTATAGATTTTTCACGTCCTATATCAAAGTGAAGCACCATGTTTGGAAATACCGAAAGCCCTCTCAGAGGTATCATCGGCAGTTCCATTATGTCATCTATATTAAAATTCTCTTCTGCAGCTTTATCATCAATATCTGCAATGCTCTTATTTTTTTCCTCCATGCAAAATCCCTCCTTCTATATAAACGAGGCGACTAAAAAGCCGCCCCTCGGTTGTTCATATCACGTTTCACGCTGTTTCTGCTGTCTTTTCCTTGGTGTTTATAAGCTTCGTCTCCGTCAGCACAAGTTCGGGGTCCTTTTCAGCCTCTACTGTCTCCCTTGTTATGACGCATTTTCTCACATCATCTCTTGACGGCACTTCATACATTATGTTGGTCATCAGTTTTTCCATAATGCCTCTAAGTCCTCGCGCTCCTGTTTTTCTCTCTATAGCCTTCTCAGCGATAGCCTCCACTGCGTCCGGTCTTATTTCAAGCTCCACATTATCCATTTCGAATAATTTTCTGTACTGTTTCACAAGTGCGTTCTTAGGCTCTGTTATTATCTTCATCAAAGCATCCTTGGACAGCTCTTCAAGGGTGACCAATACAGGAAGTCTGCCTATAAACTCAGGTATAAGTCCATACTTCAAAAGATCTTCCTGTTGAACATGTTTCATTATTTCTGCCTGTTCAAGCTTATTGTTTTCAACGTTGGAATTAAATCCTATAGTCTTCTCGCCTATTCGTCTCTGCACTACTTTATCAAGTCCGTCAAATGCTCCTCCGCATATGAACAGAACATTTGTAGTATCGAACTGAAGAAAATCCTGATGAGGATGCTTCCTTCCTCCCTGAGGCGGAACGTTGGCAACGGTGCCTTCCAGTATTTTCAGAAGCGCCTGCTGTACGCCCTCTCCGCTCACATCTCTTGTGATCGACGGATTTTCCGACTTTCTCGCTATTTTATCTATTTCATCGACATATATTATACCTTTCTGTGCCTTTTCTATATCGTAATCAGCCGCCTGTATGAGTTTCAGAAGTATGTTTTCCACATCTTCGCCTACATATCCGGCTTCTGTAAGGGCTGTGGCATCTGCTATGGCAAAAGGCACATCGAGTATTTTTGCCAGCGTCTGAGCCAGCAGAGTCTTTCCTGATCCTGTAGGACCTACCATCACGATGTTGCTCTTCTGAAGCTCCACATCCTTATCCTCGCCTTTGAATACATCATTGTTTATTCTCTTGTAATGGTTGTATACCGCTACGGATAAAGCTTTTTTAGCGTCGTCCTGCCCTATAACGTATTCTGAAAGTATCTCATATATTTCTCTTGGCTTTGGAAGCTTGTCGAATCCCACGCCGGATTCTTTTCCCATGCTCTGCCTGTTGTCCTCCGCTTCAAGTATCTCCTGACATAATGAAATACATTCATTGCATATATATACTCCCGAGCCGCTGATAAGTCTCTTCACCTGACTCTGCGGCTTGCCGCAGAAAGAGCATCTCAGCTCGTTGTTTTCATCGTATTTACTCATAAATCCTCCCCTGTTTACCTGTCTCTTATAACTCTGTCTATGAGACCGTAATTCATAGCTTCCTCAGCAGACATGAAATTATCCCTGTCCGTGTCCCTCGCTATTATATTTAAAGGCTGACCTGTGTTTTTACTCAGGATCCTGTTCAGTTTCTCGCGTGTCCTTAAAATCCATTCGGCATGTATTTTTATATCCTCTGCCTGTCCCTGCACACCGCCGAGAGGCTGGTGTATCATTATCTCTGCGTTCGGAAGAGCAAATCTTTTACCTTTCTGTCCGGCAGACAGCAAGAAAGCTCCCATGCTGGCAGCCATTCCGACGCATATAGTCGACACCTCCGGCTTTATATACTGCATAGTATCATATATAGCCATACCGGCGGTAACAGAACCGCCGGGGCTGTTTATATATATGTTTATATCTTTATCCGGGTCCTCAGCTTCAAGAAAAAGCAACTGAGCAACTATGCTGCTTGCCAGATTCTCATCGATGGTTTCACCTAAAAAAATTATCCTGTCCTTTAACAATCTTGAATATATATCGTATGATCTTTCACCTCTGCTGGTCTGTTCGATCACATAAGGAATCAATGCCATAACCCGGACCTCCTTCTCTAAGCTTATTTCTTTACAGCATTATCATATATGAAATCAATAGCCTTTCTCAGCTTAATATCTCCCGATATCATATTTATATTCTGGCTTCCAAGCATTTCTCTGACTTTGTCAGCTTCAAGGCTGTACTGCTTCGCCATGTTTTCTATTTCCTTATCCACGTCTTCATCAGATGCTTCAAATCCTTCCTGTTCAGCCACAGCCGTTATGATCATTCTGGTCTTTACTTTTCTGAGAGCTTCGTCTTTCATGCTTTCTCTGAACGATCCGGAATCAGTTCCAAGATATTTGTAATACGATTCAAGATCCAGTCCCTGGCTTCTGAGCTGCTGATCAAACTCAGACATCATAGCATCTATCTCTGAATTTACCATAACATCAGGAACATCTATATCATTAGCTTCGTATACCTTCTCTATAGCGCTGTTTCTCATTGCGTTCTCATCTTTTGCCTCAGCTTCTTTTTCAAGTCTTTCCTTCACATCGGCTTTCAGCTCATCGAGAGTATCGAATTCGCTTATATCTTTGACAAACTCATCATTGATCTCAGGAAGTTCTTCTTCCTTTATTTCGTGTACTTTACATTTGAATACAGCCTCTTTTCCGGCAAGATCAGACACATGATATTCCTCTGGGAACGTCACTTTAACGTCTTTGTTTTCTCCTGTGCTTACACCTATAAGCTGTTCTTCAAATCCAGGTATGAACGTTCCGGAGCCAAGCTTAAGCGGCTGTCTTTCCGCAGTACCGCCTTCAAACTGCTCGTCGCCTATCCAACCTTCATAATCTATGAGCACCATATCTCCATCCTTCGCAGGTCTGTCTACAGTTACCATTCTGGAATTCTTTCTCGACATGCTCTTTATCTCTTCGTCCACATCTTCATCAGTCACTTCAGTATTGACTTTTTCTATTTCAACGCCCTTGTAGTCTTTTACTTCAACTTCCGGATAACATGCAACTGTTATAGTCACCGTGAAGCCTTCTCCTTTTTTAAGCTCACTGAATTCAGCTCTCGGACTGTCTATAACGTCAAGATCGAGCTCATCCAGCGCCAGCGGATAGTTCAGCGAAAACAGATTGTTTATAGCATCTTCAAAGAAAATACCTTCGCCGTATTTTTTTTCGATTATACTTCTCGGCGCCTTGCCTTTTCTGAATCCATCAATTGTGAATTTATCCTTCTGAGTCTTATAGACTTTTATTATCGCATCCTCAAACTCTTCTGCAGTGAATTCAATGCTGAATTTTGCTTCGTTGTTTTCTTTTGAAATCAATGTCGCTTTCATTAACGTTTATCCTCCTCGATTATCAACACATAGTGCATATTATTATACCTCTTTTCCCCTGAAAAGTAAAGGAAAATCAAAAAAGGAGCCGCTTAT
>UQNP01000107.1 GCA_900542385.1 uncultured Eubacterium sp. | reverse complement strand
CGGAGCGTATTGGAAAGGAGACGATAATAGTAAAAAGCCATAATTTAAGCAAAGGGATTCATGGAAGTTATTCGGAAAATAGTCAACCTGCTGCAAGGTCGCTTCTTGAACCTTCAGAAGTTGATACAGAACTTGGGGAAGAAAATGCTCTTGTTAAGATTAGAGGAAATAGCTGGATTAAGGATAGGAAAATTGATCCGAAGAGTCATCCGAATTATAAATACACGGCAGATGTTACGGGAAAAGACTTTGAGCCGATAGGAATCGGAAGGCTTGCCGCGGAAGTAAAGATGGAAAGAGGTGATATCGAAGAAGACATCAGAATAGATGTAGATGAATTATCAGTTGAACTATTTAATAGGGTAGAGATTATAACAGAAGATATGTTAGAAAGAGGGGCATAGTTTTGAAAAATATAAGGGTATTGGTAGTAGCAGGCATGAGCCTGCTTATTATATTGGCAGGAACATGTACATGCTATGCGGCAGGAAGTATCGAAGGATCTATCGAAAATCTAAACAGCTTGATAAGGGTCGTTGTAAAGGCAATAGGTGGCATTGCCACTTTGTGGGGAGTTGTGCAGCTTGGAATTTCCATGAAAGGGCATGATGCGGCTCAGCGCTCAACAGCACTTCTTGCGATTGCAGGAGGTTTAATGATATTTTTCGCACCGGAGATCCTCGACAGCATAGCATGATGGGAGGAATATATTATGACATTACTCGATCATGCAGTAAATATGTTTAATAAGTTTATGGGCGAGACCTGGAGCATGCTTACAACAGATCTTGAGGATTTCATGGGAGGCGCAGTCTGGAGGGTAATGAGCGCGATAAACGCAGGTCTTATTGCAGGAGGTCTTGCACTACTTGTGGTATTCACATTTATGGGAGTGATTAAATCTACTGTAAATCTTGCGGAGCTGAAAAGACCGGAAGCGGCGGTAAGAGTCTTTGTCAGATTTATATTTGCAAAGGCTCTTATCACATACGGGGCGACGTTTATGTTATATGTATTTGATATTGTGCAGGCGGTGGTGCTGACTATAAATAGATATGCCGGAGGATTTACAGAGGCGAGCGTTCCTGAAGAAATCTCAGAAGCAATGGACGAGCCATCTGCTATATTCGATCCAATCATATCCATTCTAATGGGAGCTGTAGGACTTATATCCTGGCTTGTTATAGTCGTAGTTTCCATCGTAATTCTTATTTCGGTCTATGGAAGATTTTTTAGATTGTACATGTACACAGCAATATCACCGCTCATGCTTTCAACACTCGGAGGAGAGCCTACTCATTCTGTAGGAATAGGCTTCCTTAAGAATTATATAGCAGTTTGCTTAGAAGGTGTGGTAATTACAATAGCCTGCATCATATACATAGCAATCGCTAAAAATCCAGAGGTTACAGAACATGACGGAGACTGGGGACCGCTCCTTATGGTGCTTGAATATGTGGGCATGTTTATCTTATATGCACTCATACTGCTTTTTGCAGTCAAAGGAGCAGATCGTATTGCAAAGGAAATGATGGGACAGTCATAAGGAGGACAGGTTTGGATATAAAGATAAATAAAGAAATAAGAGATTACTCTGAGAATATGATACTGGGGCTTAATATCAGGCAGGCAATTTTTTCGGCGGCGGCAATAGTGGTATCAGCAGGACTTTTCTTCTTGCTGAGAGATAAATTTAACATCGAAATCATTTCATGGATATGTATAATAGCTGCTTTTCCATTTGTATTTATGGGATTCTTTAGATACCACGAGCTTTCCGCTGAACAGATATTAAAACGAGTGGTGATATATTATTTGCAGCCAAAAAATATGGCTTACACAACAACAAGTATTTGCAGTGAGTTAGAAAAGAGGATTAGGGAAAATGAGATTAAATACAATAAAAAACATGGAAAGAGAAAGAAAAGAAAAAAGGCAGTTATATAAAAATGCTAAGATAATTACGCCAATAAAGGAAGTTTATGATGAAGGAATCTTTCTTGGAACAGACGGTGCATATTCCAAAATGATAAGGTTTTCAAATATCAACTACTCGGTTTTGACGGATTCTGAAAAGAGGGATTTTATAAAAAGCTGGTATGAGATAATCAATTCGTTTTCGCCGGGATCAGCATATAAAATCTCAGTCATAAAAAATAAGGTGAATGATAAAAGCTTTGAGGAAAGCGTGTTGCTTAAAAGAAACGGTGATAATCTTGACTTCTATAGAGACTGCTATAACGATATGTTAAAAGAAACAGCCCTTCAAACAAATTTCATCACGCAGAGCCTATATCTTACTATTTCCATATCCGGTAAGGACTATGAAAGTGCAAAGTCATTTCTCAATAGGTCTGCAAATGAAATAGGAGCAAAACTTAAGTCTATTGGAAGCGTTTCTGAAGATGTTACAACCAAAGAGAGGCTGGAGCTCATATATGATTTTTATCATGTTGACGATGAAGAGAGCTTCGATCTGATAGATATAAAGGACGTAATAAAGAAGGGACATCACGCAAGAGATATAATCATGCCGGATTTTGTAGAAAGGGATATGGATCATCTTAATATCTCAGGCAAATTCTCAAGAACTCTGTATTTTTCGCCTGTGAGTTACCCCACATTTTTCAGGGATGACACATTTGCAGAGCTTTGCCGTATGAATAAGACGATGATTATCTCTTTTGATCTTGTTCCGTTACTTATGGAAGAAGCTTTGAAAATGGTCGATAGCATAAGCCTTGGACTTGAGACGGATATATCAAATTGGCAAAGGCGTCAGAATCAGAATAACAATTTCACGGCAAATCTTCCATTTCATTTTGAAAACAGGAGAAAAGAACTCAATGAATATTATGACGATCTGAATAACAGAAATCAGAGAATGTATCTGGGACTTGTGACTGTATTACATTTTGCAGACACTAAAGAAGAACTCGATTCTGATACTGAGATGTTAAAAAGAACTGCTCAGGGTAAGCTCGTAAAGCTTGTGAATCTGACTTTTGAGCAGGAAGACGGGATTTGTACAGCAATCCCTTTTGGAGTAAACCGCTTTCTTGATGAGAATGCCCCGAAGATGAAAACATTTACGTCTGAGGGAGTAGCGATACATACGCCTTTTTCTGTGCAGGAAATATCCCATAAAAACGGGATATATTATGGAGTAAATCCTACAAGCAGGAATCTCATTCTTGTAAATCGTAAAGAGCTTCAGAACGGAAACGGTATCTTTCTTGGAGTATCAGGCTCAGGCAAGTCATTTGCGGTAAAAAAGGAGATAATAAATGTATTCTTATCAACTAATGATGACATAATCATTATCGACCCTGAATCAGAATTTGCGCCACTTGTAAAAGCATTTGGCGGAGAAGTGGCAATTATATCACCAGACGGAGAGAATCATATCAATGCTCTTGAAATCACAGAATATGGAGAGGAAAAAGATCCATTAAAAATAAAGTCAGACTTCATTTTATCAATTTGCGAGCAGCTTATGGGGAATGTAGGACTCCGGGAAAAGAGCATAATTGATGAAGCTATTAGAAGGGTCTTCGAGCCATATATAAGGGCAGGATATAAAGGCGTAAATCCGACGCTCATAACTTTAAGAGAAGAGCTGCTTCGCATGAAAAACCCCATAGCAGAAGATATTGCACTTCAGCTTCAGCTTTTTACCATTGGCTCGCAGGACACTTTTGCTCATCAGACAAATGTAGATATACAAAACCGCATTATCTGTTATGATATCAGACAGCTTGGTGAAAATATGAAGACCATGGGTATGCTTATTATCATGGATAACATAATAAACAGAATCAGCAGGAACAGGATGCAAGGCAAGAACACATGGCTTTATGTGGATGAGTTCTATCTAATGCTAAAACAAAATTATACCGCACAAGCTTTTGATGAATTATGGAAACGTGTCAGAAAATACGGAGGCTTGGGAACGTCAGCAACTCAGAATGTGAACGTGTTGCTCGAAAGCAGCATGGGGCGTAACATGATTAGCAATTCCGAATTCATTGTTATGCTCAACCAATCTGGAAAGGATAGAGAAGATTTAGCTGAGCTTCTGGGGATAAATAGCAAACAGATGAAGTATATAACGAATGTACAGAAAGGCTGCGGGCTAATGAAAGTGGGTGACAGTCTTATTCCTTTTGTCGATAATTTCCCAAAAGAAAACCCACTGTACAAATACATGACTACAAAACTTGATGAAGTTATGGAGTATCAAAATGGTGGAGTTTAAATTCAGAAAGGATTTTGATTTAAAGGAAGGGGGCGAAATACTTGGCAGAGAAAAAACACAAAAACAGAAGAATAATAATCCGGTGAAAAGTTTAATAAAGGCGCAGACCATTAAGGAGACGATTCAGCACGTCAAAATTTCCAATGATTCTAAAGACGAGAAGGAACTTATTTATGAAGATATAAAGGAACTGGAAGTGAGAACAGTAGCATTTGCCGGAAAATCCACGGCGCAGGCAACCAAAAATGTTTCCGGTAAAGCCATTCAAAAAGCAAAAGATAAATTTAAAGCGGGACAGCATATAGGAAGCGTAATGGAAAAGGCAGGAGGAAAACCGGGGAGCATCAATATTTTAAAAAAGGCAAAATTTACGAAACGAGCCATGAGCATTAAGAAAGGGGTAATAAAGTATATTATAACCAGCATGTGCAGTATGGCTCTTTTTGTATGTCTTTTCATTTCCATACTTGGAGGCAGCAGCGCGATCACGATGACAGAGGGACAGGATAATATAACATCTGCTTACCTTTATCTTGGACAAATGGAAGCTGGCAAAGGCTATCTTACAGGAAGCGGAATGAATGTAGATGCGGAGCCTATCATGGCGTATATGTTAGCGGAATTCGGTATGCAGAAAACTTTTGATAGTGAGCAACGAGATCAGCTTACAAGAGTATATAATCAGATAAATGCGAGAGGCTACAGGAAAAATACCGAGGAGTTTTTCAATAAATTTAGTGCTATCGTCTTTTCCGGAGAGGTAAAACATACATCTTTTCAAAAATTGATGAGCGAGGGTATATATACACAGTATAAAACGCTTGGCTCTCCGTTTGTCGGAAAAAACTGGACGAGCAGTATAACATCTTCATGGGGCTGGAGAGGTCATCCAATCTCAGGTGGTATAAAACTTCACAGAGGTCTTGATATAGGTATGCCGTCGGGGACACCTGTAAATTCTGTTTGTTCTGGTAGAATTTCATCGGCCGGCTGGAACGGGAGTTATGGGAACTGCGTTATGGTGAGATACACATCGGCAGATACGGATATCACGGTACTTTATGCACATCTATCAAGCATATCCGTAAAGAAGGGTAGCGTTGTGAGAGAGGGAAGTGTTATCGGAAAAGTAGGATCCACTGGAAATTCCACAGGTCCGCACCTTCATATCGAAATCATGAGCTGTGGATATTCTTCGGACATTACGAAATTGTTTTATCCTCGGATATATTTAAAAGAGAAAAAGGAGTAGTTTGAATGGACGAGAAAGAAAATATGATGACAGTATTATATATAAGGGCGGGAGAGAGGCCAGTAATCAAGAAAATAGAGAATAGTGTAGAAAAGATGAGAAGTCTTGTTGGAGGAAGAATTGAATATTTTCCGCTTGGAAATGGTATAGCAATTATTTGTAATGCTGAGGGAAAGATGTTAGGGCTTCAATTAAATAGAGCGATTTATGATGATAAAAAAGATTTAGTTGAAATAATAGCAGGTGATTTTCTTATATGTTCTGCCCCACCGGATTCGGAATCCTTTAAAAGTTTACCGAAAGATATGATTGAAAAATATAAGGAGCGGTTTAAATATCCTGAAAAATTCACATTGACACCTGAAGGAATCAGAGTTGAGAAAGATAAACGAGTAAAAAGCAGGGAAAGAGAGAGATGATTTATGGAAAAGAAAATATCAAAACAGAGAGAAAAAATCGAAAAACTACTACGAAAGAAAACCGAGCTGGATTTAAAAGTGTCAGATTTAGAAGATGAGATTTCTGAGGAAAGAAAAATGCTTCAAAATCTTGAAAAAGATTATGTAGCATCGTATATGTCGGAGCATACTCTTACCGCAGAGGAGGTTATAAGGATTTTATCAGATCGGCAGGAAGTAGAACAGGAAGAAGAAACGGAGGAATTAAACTTTAATACCGGGGATGAAATTGAATTTACGGAGACTGATACAGATAATGAGAGTAAATCATTTTGGCGATGAAATCGGAAATTGATTGCCAATTTGAATGATGAAAGGGGTAAATATGGCAGAGAGAAAGAATCATATAATGGAAGTCCTAAAACAGGCAGAAAATGGTATACGAGCCGTTTTTGAAAGTGATAGGTTTAAAGATTATTTGCAGACTATGAGTAAATTTCACAATTACTCTATA
>UQNP01000106.1 GCA_900542385.1 uncultured Eubacterium sp. | reverse complement strand
CTTAGAAATATTTTCATCATTTTTAAGATATTTCTTCTTGAAATAAGTTTCTCTCTCAGCTGAAAGATAATTTTTTAAGCTGTTTTTTATCCCGTTATTTTTGAGTTTCTCAGTAGGAAGCTTACCGATACTCTCAGGGATCTGTATTCCCGTCTTTTTCCCCAGCCCCATCTTTTCGGCGTAAGAAACTATAAGAGAATTATCTATTTTCTTATCATATCCAAGAGAGTCCCCCGAAGCAAAATCCTTTCCTGCGGCTATATCATAAAAATAATAATTGCAGGATACTTTAAGCGCCTCCGCAAGATCGACATATCCATGATTTTTTCCATTTTCATTCCAAAGAAAGCACCCGTAGGTTCTTCCTCCAAGCTCTATATATCCTTTGTCGAGAAGATATCTGTTTTCGTCAAGCCCGCAGTCTAAAGCAGCCATCGCTGTTATCGGCTTGAACGTCGACCCCGGCTGCACCGCACTCATCGTGGCAACATTATAAAGCGGCGCCGGACTCATGGAATCATTATCATTTTTTCTCTGCAAAGACTGCCACTTTTCACTCGATATACCTTCTGCAAAATCATTTGGATCAAAATCAGGGAAATTCGCCAGCGCGAGAACTTCCCCCGACTCGACATCCAAAGCTACAGCTGCGCCCGATCCTGCATTCTTCGCATAAGTCATCTTATAATCTCCGTAAATGCTTTCGAATGTCCCTCCTGCAGCCGCCTGCTCTATAGCTTTCTCAAGAGCATCTTCAGCCGTTTCCTGCAGATCTGCATCTATTGTGAGCTTCACATTTTTTCCCTTAACTGCACTGCTTTTACCGAGAACTTTTTTTACGCTGCCTGAAGAGTCTATCTGCAGGCTGCTGACAGCATCCTCACCTCTGAGAATATTTTCGTATTCCTTTTCTATGCCGTATTTGCCAACCATCGCATCGCGTCTGTAACCTTTTTCTTTTACGTACTCATCTTCTTCATCGGCCGATATCCTTCCCATATATCCGACTATATGAGAAGCAAAAGCTCCTCTTGGATAATCTCTCACATAATTAACCGACACCTGAACTCCCGGATACTTCTTCTCTTCTATTTCCTCAGCTGTTTCCCGGGAAATCTTTTCCGCAATATTTATCGGCATATATGCAGTGTATCCCTTTTCTGAGATAGCTTTTTTTACGTCTTCCTGCGTTATATTCACATCTTCTCCGTTTTCCTGCAGTATCCTTATAACTTCCGATGCATCTTCAAGCGCCTTTTCTTCTGTAAGATTGACTCGGCTGATATTGACCGAATATACCGCCTTGCTCGTAGCGATCAATTCACCGTTCCTGTCTGTGATATCACCTCTCGGCGCAGTCTCATATACTGCCCTCAGAGACATATCATCTGCATATCCCTGCCATTTTTCTTCTTCTATCACTGTGAGAGCAAAAAGCCTTGCCAGAAGTACAGCTCCTGAAACAGCAGCTAAAAACATTATTATAAAATGTTTAGATCTTCTTTTTGCACTCACTTACCTCTCCTTTTTATATAAGCCCTGCGTTTTTCATACTGACGAATTTTCCGTCTCCTATCACTATATGGTCAAGTACGGGTATCCCTAATATCTCACCTGCCTGCATAAGCCTCTTTGTCGTGATCACATCTGCTTCGCTGGGAACAGGATCCCCCGAAGGGTGATTATGTAAAAAGACCACGGATCCTGCACTCCTTCTCACCGCATCTACGAAAACTTCTCTTGGATGGGTCGTGCTTGAGCAAAGATCGCCTACAGATATCTTCGTTTCTTCTATGATCTCTCCTTTGGCATTTATCATGAGACTTATAAAATGCTCCTTTTTGTAGTACCGCATCCGCTCCATAAATATTTCCGCTATATCTCCGGCACTGGTGATAGACAGTCTCCTGCTTACGGGATTCGATGCGATCCTTTTCCCAAGTTCAGCCGCTGCAAGTATCTCACATGCTTTTGCTCTTCCGATCCCTTTTACACATTCGAGTTCTTCCGGCCTGCACTCTGCCAGAAAGGATATGCCTCTGCTGTTCAATGTCATGATTTCCATAGCTATCTCAAGCGCAGATCTGTCTTTCGTCCCGCTTCCTATCAATATAGCCAGAATTTCAGCAGTAGACAGGTTTTCTCTTCCCTCTTTAAAAAGTTTTTCTCTCGGCCGTTCATCTGCCGGCAATTCTCTTATATTCATTTTTCCCTTTTTCTCCTTTATTATTTTATATATTTATTCCACCTGAATATAATTTACCATAATTTTCCATAATAACCAATACATTTCATCCTCTCTTTTAAATAATTTTCCGATATCGTGAAATAATATAATACGTAAGATATTTCAACCATTGAGGAGGTAATGTAATGGACATCAACAAGAGCATAAAATGCACTGTAGCAAACTGCAGACATCATGCGGGATCAGCAGATTTCTGTTCACTGGACTGTATAACTGTAGGTACACATGAATGCAATCCGTCCATGGATCAGTGTACAGACTGTCTGTCTTTCTGCAAGAAATAACTAAAGCGGAATAACTGACAGCCTGCCCGGCCTTGCAGTATACAAAAGGCTTTAAATAAGACCATGCCATTTTATCCGAGGTCAGGCACTTCCCCTCTGTTTTACGCATATAGTAAAAATCAGCAGAGGGGGATACATATAATGAGTGTTTCATTTCCGAAACCACTGACCGAAAAAGAGGAGAAGTATTACATAGATCTTTATGAGAAAGGAGACGAAGATGCCCGCCTTATACTGATAGAAAGAAATTTAAGACTCGTAGCACACATAGTAAAAAAGTACGCTTCACACCAGCACAACGCTGAAGATCTCATATCAATAGGCAGCATAGGACTGATAAAAGCCGTCAATACATACAGCAGCAAAAAATCAGTCCGCCTCGCAACTTACGCTGCAAAATGTATCGAAAATGAGATCCTTATGGGTATACGTGCTTCCAAAAAAAACGCATCAGAAATCTCTCTGAATCTGCCTATAGGACTGGACAAAGACGGCAACGAAATAAACCTTAACGATATACTCGGTACTGACCCGGACGAAATCATCAACGATATAAGCCTTAAAATAAGAGTACAGCACATGATAGAAGCTCTGGATGATACGCTTACACCGCGTGAAAAGACAGTAATAGTACATCGTTACGGTCTCCTCGGGAATATACCGAAAGCCCAGAGAGAAGTCGCGGAAATTCTCGGAATAAGCCGATCATACGTATCGAGAATCGAGAAAAAAGCTGTGGAAAAGCTCCGCGAAAGGCTGTGGAAAGATACACAGTAAAAGACGCTTCGTATAATGAAGCGTCTTTTTATATGTTTTGACTTTCATCTCATGCCAATGCCGGTTTGCTGTAGCTTCCTGATTCCTTCAGATAATCGAGGATGGCCTTATATACAGGTCCTGCATCCGAAGCACCCGAACTGTCGCCTCCCATAAAAACTGTAATTACATAATCAGGATCATCACATGGAGCATATCCTGTGATCCATCCATAGGTCTTGCCATTTTCCTTTTCCCCATATTCTGCGGTACCGGTCTTCACCGCCGCTTCAGCGTTCCCGTCTTCATCTGAAAATCCCAGATATGAAGCCGTTCCCTCTTCGGTGACTGCTTTCATCATCTCTCCCACCTCTTTCGCTGTTTTTGTTTCTATTACCTGTCGTTCATCCTCATCCTCTTCCATAACTATATGAATACCTCTGTCCACACCTTTTGATGCGATTATATTGGTCATTGAAGCCACCTGAATGGGAGTTGCCAGCATCTGGCCCTGTCCTATGGAAAGATTCCCTATCCCTGCACCGGAACTTTCAGCGGCGGTCATCATATGCCCGCTGTGTTCCTGCGGATAACCTTCCAGTAAGTTAGAGCCAAATCCCATCTTTTTTGCCATTTTGTATATTTCATCATAACCTACTTCCCTTCCCAACTGTATAAAGTAACTGTTGCAGGAGTGTGCAAACGCCTCTTTCATGTTTATTCTGCCGTGGCCCTTTTCACCTCCCGTCTCACATCCTATCCGCACCCCTTCGAGCTCCGCATAGCCTTTGCAGTCATATTCTCTTTCATGCGGTATGCCCTTTTCAATGGCAGCGGCTGCAACTACGATCTTGAAAACAGAGCCGGGAGCATATTCTCCCTGCGTTGCTTTGTTTATCAATTCATTTCCATTGCTTTCTATATGTTCCTTCACATTATTGGGATTGAATGTTGGATATGACGCCATTGCCGCTATGTCGCCGCTGCGCGCATCAAGAACAACTACAGCACATTCTTTCCCGCATGATTCTGCGATATCTTCTATCTCCTTCTGCATTTCCATATCCAAAGTAGTACTTATACCGTCCTTTACTGAAATATCTTCATCACGATCCGAGGTTATCATAAGGCCTCTTCCCGGAAGTATATTCCCCTTTACATCTGCTACCGCATAGATACGTCTGTTAAGACCGTTCAGTTCCTCATCAAACATAAGCTCAAGTCCTGCGGCTCCCGAGTCATCTTTCTCATTGACATATCCTATGAGATTCGCAGCCGTCTGATCATCGCTGTATCTTGCGGAAGCTTCAAGTATATAGGCATCGTACTCTGCCGTCAGTTTTTCCCCGGCTTCTTTATCGTAGCTTTCCGAGGAATAGACATAATACCCCTTGTTTTCATCGCTGACTTCAGAGGCACCGATATTTTTCATTATCTTTGCCGCCTGATAATCAAATTCACTTTCCTTTACTATATAAACATATCGTTTTTTATTTGCTACAAGAGCGGCTCCTGCTTTATCGTAGATAATACCTCTCCTATTACCTCCTTCAAGCGCTATAAGGGACTGGGAATACGCTGCTTCCGACAGTTCTTCGCCTCCTGCCAGCTGTATATACCCAAGGCGGCATATCAGCATTACGAGCAATACTGCCACACCGCACATAATGATTTTAAGATTTTTTTTCGAATTTTCCATAAAAAAACTCCTCCGCATATATCATTCCCATGCGAAGGAGCCTCTATACTATTTTGATTTCAACTTGTATCTGCTTACTTTAAGCTGTGTATAAATAATCCGCTCCCAAGTTTTGGTTCAAACCACGTTGATTTAGGCGGCATCACCAGTCCTGCATCAGCTACTTCAAGAAGATCTTTTACATCAACCGGATATACTGCAAACGCCACTTTCATATCACTTTCAGCTCTCTTTTTAAGTTCTTCAAGGCCTCTTATTCCTCCTACAAAATCGATCCTCTTATCTGTTCTCGGGTCTTCTATTCCAAGTATCGGCGAAAGGACATTGTTCTGAAGCACAGCAACATCCAGAGAATCCGTTACGTGATCAGGGATTATTTCATCCTTAGCCGTCAATTTATACCAATTCCCTTCAAGGTACATGGAAAAGACGTGTTTCTTTTCAGGCCTGTATGTATCAGCACCCTTGTTTTCCACTTCAAATCCTGCAGCTTCAATCTTCTTTATAAATTCCTCCGCGCTGTTGCCGTTCAGATCCTTTACAACTCTGTTATAATCGAAGATCTTAAGATCGTTGTCCGGGAAAATAGCTGCCATGAAGAAGTTGAATTCTTCATTTCCCGTATAACCGGGATTCTCCTCTCTTCTCTTCATTCCCACTTTGCATGCTGATGCGCTCCTGTGGTGTCCGTCAGCAATATAAAGCGCAGGTATCTCCGAGAACAGCTCTGTTATACTGTTTACTATCTTATCATCGTCTATTACCCAGAGTATATGTCTTATGCCGTCTTCCGCAGTTATATCGTACTCAGGTTCGTTCCCTGCCGCAAAGCCTTCTACGATAGTTCTTATTCTCTTATCGTCTCTGTAGGTAAGAAATACCGGCTCGGTATCCGCATCGCATACATCGAAGTGGTTTATCCTGTCCTGTTCTTTTTCGACCCTTGTGAATTCGTGCTTCTTGATGATATTATTCTGATATTCATCTACAGACACGCATCCTACTATACCAGTCTGGACACGTCCATCCATTATCTGCCTGTAAACATAAAGCGCCGGTTTTTCTTCCTCACGAAAGACTCCTTCCCGCAGATATTTTTCTATATTATCTCTTGCTTTTTCATATACACTTCTGTCATAAGGATTTTCCTGCTCAGGCAGATCTATTTCCGATCTGCATATATGAAGAAAACTGTAAGGATTTCCTTCTGCCATGTCAGAGGCTTCCTGTCTGTTCATAACATCATAGGGCAGAGAAATAACTTTATCCGCATATTTTTTTTCAGGCCTTATAGCCGTAAAAGGTCTTACTGTTGCCATTTAATTGATCTCCTTTAATACATACTCTATAACTTCATCTATAGACATTCCCGTAGTATCCACTTCTATTGCATCTTCTGCTTTTCTCAGCGGATTTAATGTTCTTGTCGAATCGCTGTGATCCCTCGCCTTTATATCAGCAAGCACTTTCTCACGGGAAACATCCTCACCTTTTTCCAGAAGCTCCTTATAACGCCTGTCCGCTCTTTCCTCGGCA
>UQNP01000105.1 GCA_900542385.1 uncultured Eubacterium sp. | reverse complement strand
TAATATAAAGGAGAGATCGATGAATCCATATGAAGTTTTAGGCGTATCCGAAAACGCTTCCGACGAAGAAATCAAAAAAGCATACAAAGAGCTGGTAAAAAAATACCACCCTGATAAATATCAAAACAATCCTCTGTCCGATCTGGCAGAAGAAAAACTCCAGGAAATAAACGAAGCATACGAAATGCTTATGAAAGGACGCGGAGGAAACGGCTCAGGCGGCGCAACTCCCGATTACATGCAAGTCAGAAGATATATAGACGCAGGAAATCTTTCCTCTGCCGAGAGAATCCTCAACGGCACCAAAGACAGAAGCGCCGAATGGTTTTTCCTTTCTGGAATGGTCTCATACAGAAAAGGCTGGTACGATGACGCAATGAACAAGATCAAAACCGCAGCTGACATGGACCCCGGCAACGTAGAATACAGTCAGGCTTACGGACGTATAATAAACATGGGCGGTCAGTACCAGAATCAGGCCTACGGACGCGGATACGGCCGCAACGACGATATGTGCTGTCAGGCACTTCAGTGCTACATATGCGCTGACTGCTGCTGCGACTGCATCTAAAAAGAAATGACATGAACAGCGCTTAAATGCTGGATATCGAAAGGAATATACACAGTGAAATCATCAAAGACTTCTAAAATCGCGCTTGGCGGTATATGCCTTGCACTTACGGTAGTATTCATGTTTGCCGGCTCCATAGTACCCGGCATAGAACTTACACTGTTTGCGGTAAGTTCTTTGTTTACTGCCGTTATGATAATAGAGACGGGAGTCAAAGGCGGAATACTCATGTATGCCGCTGCTGTGATCCTTGGACTGGTGATCATACCAAACAAACTGGCGATGATCCCTTACGCATTTTTCTTCGGTTATTACGGTATTTTGAAGTACTATATCGAAAAACTCAAGGGCAGATACATTCAGCTTATCGTAAAGATCATCTTTTTCGCAGTTGTTCTATGCACAGGTCTCATCGGTTTCAAGGAGCTGCTCCTGGGAAGCATACATCTTCCTGACTACCCTGTCGCCGTACTCATCATTGCCGGCATTGTGATGATGGTGGTGTACGACTACATATACACCATGCTCATAAATTTCTACGTAAGGCGCATCAAAAACAAGGGTGTCGACAATATGAAACTCAGCTGATCAAATTTACGACAAATATTTCTATGATTATATATAATAAAAAATATCCGATGGAAAACAGAAGCAAATGAAATACTGTTTCCCATCGGTTTTTATATGCGGGAATTTACTCCCTTGCGCTTTACTTCATACTACAAGCTATTCGTTCCTTATCCTGTCTATCAGGCTTTCTCGTCTCATGCGCCGTCCTATCACCCACGTTACCAGGAGCTGACCTGCGACCAGCACCAGGGCCAGAAGTAAGGATTCCCATACAGGATAATGGTATTCAGTGACGCTCATGAATCCCGAATCTCTTCCCCAGAG
This sequence comes from uncultured Eubacterium sp., assembly GCA_900542385.1. Lineage (GTDB taxonomy): Bacteria > Bacillota > Clostridia > Peptostreptococcales > Anaerovoracaceae > Lentihominibacter > Lentihominibacter excrementavium. The sequence continues at coordinate 5,069 of UQNP01000105.1, read as the reverse complement.
GAATATCAGATATCCGAATATGTTGCCGAGAGTTAGAGAAGCTGCCAGCGTCCCTGCTGTGAAAACCAGTCCTTCTCCCGACAGCATCCTGGTCATCTGCCTGTCTGACAATCCTATCGCCTGGAGCATCCCCAGCTCCTTTTTCCTGGTCACTATGCTGGTTATCATGGTATTTATAAGATTCATGAATCCGATCACCGCAATCATCAAAAGTATAGCATACATAGGATATTTTACCATGCTCACAGACATAGCTCCTATATCCATCTCTTCATCTCTCGAATACAGAGAAAAACGTTCATTGCTGTCTGCCACATCCGAAAGTGCTTCCTTAACATCGTCGTATCTGTCATCATCCACCGCTACAAAAAGTTCGGTTATGCTATTGTTTTCAAGCCCCATGGATTCATATGTCTCTTCCGGTATGACGAATGTCGAAGCTCCTCCGTCATCTACGCTGGCCTGTATCGTAACTGTAAGCGGTATCTGTCTGTCCCCGTCGTAAACGGTAAAATCTATTTCATCCCCTATTTCAAAACCATATTCGTCCATAAAAGAGTCGCTTGTGAACACCGCACCGTGGTCTTCCACAAGTTTGCTGTAATCGATGCTTCCTTTTTCAATTTCATCTTTATAGCTCTCGGCTTTCTCCATGCTTAGATCCGATATGGTTATTCTGCCCTCATCAAACAATGAAGATGGAAAATCCGAACTTACAGGAACTTCATGCACACTATTTACCCCTTCAACTCCGTCCAGTTCGAGTATCTGTCTCAGCAGATCGTCGCTGAAAGGATTGTTTTTATTTATATTATCAAGATTGTTCTCCGGATAAGTCTCATCGTTTATATCATAATCAAGCTCTATTTTAAAATCGTTCCCTTCAAGCTCTCTGTCAGCGATGTCTTCAGCTCTCATACTGTTGAGTATGCCTGCCATACTCATGAACAGCACACAGCTCAGTCCCATGGTCACCATAGTCACCACGGTGCGTTTCTTATTTCTTACAAGATTTGCTTTTGCCAGCCTGAATACATTGACACTGCCGTATCCCTTCCTGTATTTCCTGCTGTTGCTGCTCTCCTGATATCTCATAGCTTCCACCGGAGACACTTTGCCTGCCATCCGCATAGGCTTCAGAAGAGATATATACACGGTAAGAAGCACCACAACTATGACGGCTGCAAGTACCGGCAGCGAGAACATGTGTATATCGCCCGCATCATAAGACATGACGCTGACTTCCATACCCTTTTCCATAACCTTTGGCAGGAAAATATACGGTATAAGAAATCCCAAGATCAGTCCTGCCGGTATGGATACTGCCGATATGAACATACCTTCGCACAGCAGAAGCTTTCTTATCTGCTTTTTAGATGCTCCTATTGCTTTCAGTTTTCCTATTTCCTGTACGTCCGTTATGACACCCACGTAATATATGCTGTATATCACCATGCCGGAAAATACTACGATCAGAAGCGCTACAGCCGTTACGATCTGTATAGTCTCCGTCCCCGGATCGGTAGCGACCACCAGATAGTCTTTGTTTATATTGACGTAATTTTCACTGATCCCGATATCTCATCGTAATTCAGCTGTCCTTCTCCCGTCACTCTGATGACAGCATCATATGTTCTGTCTTCCTTCGGTATCATTTCCTCTACAAGGGTGCCGGATATCTTCGCTCCGTAAGCTATACGCGAATCGCTCACATCCAGTTTGGACATATCTCTTTCCGAAACTATCCCGCTTATGGTAAAGTCACGGGTCTGTATCTCTCCCTCTCCATTAACGCGGAATGATATGCTGAAAGTATTTCCCACCTCCGGCTCTACATTCATCCTCTCGAAGAAAGCTTTGCTTCCCACGATCTCATCGGAATTTTCCGCATCTCTGCCTTCGATTATGTTGCCCGCTTCACTTTCGATACCGCCTTTCAGCTCTTGAGAATAAGTAAGATATCCGTTCATCTTTCCATACTCTATCGTAGCAAATATTTCATTGGTTTCAAGAGATTCGATATCGGCATGGTTTTTAAGCTTTTCAAGCTGGCCTCCAGTAAGACCTTTTATCGTCGCATGAGCGTTGCTTGCAGCTGACGCCTGCTGTTTGTTGAAATTCAAAAGTCCCACCGCTGAAGTCCCCAGCGCCATTAGCAGCGTGGTGGTGAGCGCTATGGCTATTATGGTAAGTAAACTTCGGCTCTTATTGTATCTTATTCTTTTCTTCGCAAGTGATGTTATCATTTTACTCCACCACCTTGCCGTCTTCTATGACAATAGTCCTGTCTGCCATCTGAGCTATATCCTCATCATGGGTTATCACAACTAATGTCTGCCCGTATTTTTTTGCGGAAAATTTGAGCAGCGCCATCACTTCATCGCCGGTCTTGCTGTCGAGGTTTCCCGTCGGCTCATCCGCCAGTATTATGGATGGTTTTGCAGCAATAGCTCTCACTATGGCTGCTCTCTGCTGCTGTCCTCCCGACAAAGTGTTAGGCATATTGTGAGCCTTATCTTCCAGTCCCAGTGTCTTTATTATATCCTTTACAAAATCTTCGTCTGCTGATCTGCCGTCCAGACCTATCGGAAGCACCGCATTTTCCCATACATTGAGCGACGGCACGAGATTGAAGGCCTGAAAAACGAAGCCGATCTTCCTTCTCCTTATCCTCGCAAGGCTTTCTTCTGAAAACCCGTCAAGATTTTTTCCTGCCAGCCATACCTGACCTGAAGTCGGTCTGTCGAGAGCGCCGAGCATATGAAGAAGAGTGGATTTTCCGCTTCCGGACTTCCCGACGATAGTCACAAATTCACCCTGCCTTATCTGTATATTCACATGATCTACTGCTTTTACGAGATTGTCCCCTTCTCCGTAATATTTGCAAAGATCCTTTGTTTCAAGAATTATATCCATTTCCAAAACCTCCCTGTCGTGTCATTTTTCTTTACACCTATATATTACATACAAAGCCTTACATAAAACTTACAAAATGCCTTACATTTATCTTACATAAAAAAGAAGGCATTATCTGCCTTCTTTCTCTCTTACAGTCTTCTACAGCGGTAACTGCACTGTGAAAACACTGCCCGCTTCCTGTTTTGATTTCACCGATACAGTGCCCCCCTGATCTTCCAGGATCTTCCTTGTAAGATACAGCCCCACGCCTGATCCTTCCTGTTCTTTCACAGCATCGCTGCTGCCTCTGAAAAATCTGGCGAATATTTTGTTTCGCTCCTCCTTAGGTATCCCGATACCGAAGTCTTCTATCTCTATCCTCACAAAACTGAAAAGTTTATTCACTCTGATATTTATCCTGCTGTGCTCCGGACTGTATTTTACAGCATTATCTATGATATTGGCGATGGCTTCCACAGTCCATTTCTTATCAATCATGAGCCATATATCTTCGAATTCTTCCGTCTCTATGTCTATATCTTTTTTCGCTGCTTTGTGATATTCCGTATTGACGGCTCCTATGAGCATGTCCGTCAGGTATACCTCTTCCGGTCTCAAGGTTATCACATTGTTTTCAAGGCGCGATATATTTATTAGAGAAGCCGCAAGACTTTCCAGTTTGTCCATCTGTATCATGCTTCTTGTGAGAAATTCCTCTTTCTCTTCCGCCGTCTCCGCTCCCAGATACATATCGAAGCATACTTTCATAGCGCTTATCGGAGTTTTAAGCTGGTGAGAAATATCTGTAACGAGAGTTTTGGTATTATCGTGCTCCTCGTTGTATTTTACAGTCTTAAGTCTCAAGGTCTCCTCAAGCTGCCTGATGGATTCTGCAAATCTTATATCTCCTGCTTCTCTCAGCTCATCATCATCGGCGGTAAATTGAAAATTTTCGGAAAGGCAATCTTCCAGTACAGAAATCAAAAGCTGATTTTTCTGCTCCTGTTTTCTCTTCATGAGAAAATATATGGCTGCTCCAAAAGCAAGCATAACTGTAAACATCGCCGCAGACACACCGATCCAAGATAAAAAAGCTCTGTCATAATCCGATCCATCCGTATCTTCGCCGTCATATCCATAGGATGCCAGCACGGCTCTTCCCTGCTTCTCATATATGCGATTTTCATCCGCCATAGCTTCTATAAATGTATTTTCCGCTTCAGGATAACTCTCTGACACAGCTCCCATAATATTTGCAATGCGGCTTTCTTCGGCACTTTTTGCCCGCTCTGTCAGAATGCCGCTTACCGCTCCCGCTGCAACAGAAAGCGCAAGTGCTGCGGCAATAAATATCAGCAATATCTTCTTCACAGTTTTTCACATTCCCTTTCCCATATGTATCCGAGTCCTCGTATATTTTTTATGACTTGCGGCTTTGAAGGATCTTTCTCAATCTTTTCCCTCAGCCTTCTTATATTGACTGCCACCGTATTATCATCCACGAAATTTCCATCTATATCCCAGATCGCTTCAAGCAGCCGGCTCTTGGATATCACTATCATAGGATTTTCCATAAAAAAGATCAGGAGCTTTTGTTCATTTGCCGTCAGCGGCAGATACTCCCCGTCTTTCATGGCGATGCTTTTATTCAGATCAAAGGAAATATTCCCTGATTTTATTATATTTTCACGTTTCCCGTCTTTAATAACGCCGGAATTTCTCAATTCGCTCTCCTTTGAGGTATCAGCGCCGTTCTCCTTAGCCGCTCCCGCCGCATCTGCCCCCGCGGCGTATCTGCTAATCACTGCGTTTACCTTTGATATAAGAACAGCCAGTGAAAAAGGTTTGGTCACATAATCATCACCGCCGGCTTCATAGCCGTTTACTATGTCCGTCTCCGTATCCATGGCCGTTAGAAAAATAAATATAGTGCTTCTGTCTCTTTCCTCTTTTCTTATGCTTTCGCAAAAATCCAGACCGCTGCCGTCGGGCAGCCCTATGTCGCATATTATGAGCGGAAAGCTATGTTCTTCGTACAGTTTTCTCGCCTCTGCTATGCTCGATGCTCTGTAAGCGCAGTACTCTTCTTTGCCGAGTTTGAGGCTTACAGCTCTGTTAAGGCTTTCATCATCCTCCACCAGCAATATATTTTTTATTATTTTTTCATTTTT
>UQNP01000104.1 GCA_900542385.1 uncultured Eubacterium sp. | reverse complement strand
CACAAAATCGATGATTTTTTTGATTTTTTAGAGCGCGTATCATTGACGGATTTATCCGATAATGACTTTGTGCAGATGAAAACAGATCATAGGTTTATTGTTTGTGCATATATATATTTACTCGGATTTTTGTCTTATTACTGTTGACAAACTAAAGGTCATGGGATATATTAGTATCATGCACGATTTTGTGGCAAAATTATAAATGAATAAAGATGCTATGAACGGAATAAATTTGATGAAAGTATTCAAGCGAGCAGTCGGTCGGTGGGAGACTGTATACGGATTCAAATGTCTCACCCGGGAGCAGAAATCTTAAGCGGACATGTGATTTTCCGAAAACGCGAAAGCGGAGGGACGGCAGAGCCGAAACAGCATGTCAATAAGAGTGGTACCGCGGAAGCTAATGCCTTCGTCTCTTAGTTTGAGACGAAGGTTTTTTTGATTAAGGCGAGAAACTTTGGAAGATCAAAAAATAATTAAAGAAAGGAACTGATTGAAAATGAAGAATTACGACAGGTATAAAGTAGGATATTTTCCTCCTTCTACACCTCACAACGAATGGGTGAAAAAAGATCATATAGAAGAAGCGCCTACATGGTGCAGCGTCGATCTCAGAGACGGCAACCAGGCGCTTATAGTACCAATGAGTCTTGAAGAAAAGGTTGAGTTTTTTAAGTATCTTGTAAAGCTTGGCTTTAAAGAGATAGAAGTAGGTTTTCCGGCTGCTTCGGAAACGGAGTATCATTTCCTTCGAAAGCTGGTGGACGATGACCTGATCCCTGATGATGTGACGATACAGGTGCTGACTCAGTCGAGAAAACATATAATAAAGAAAACTTTCGATTCTCTCGTAGGCGTAAAGAAAGCGATCATACATCTTTACAATTCCACTTCGCTGGCTCAGAGAGAACAGGTTTTCAAAAAGGAAAAACCTGAAATAATCAAGATAGCCACAGACGGAGCGAAACTTATAAAAGAATATGCAGCAAAATACCCGGATACGAAGTTTTCTTTTGAATATTCCCCGGAGAGCTTTACAGGAACGGAAGTAGATTTTGCAGCAGAGATCTGCAATGCGGTGATCGATATATGGGAGCCGACTCCGGAAAACAAAGTGATAATAAATCTGCCTGCGACAGTTGAAATGTCTATGCCTCATGTTTATGCTTCGCAGGTCGAATATATGTGTGAAACGCTCCACAACAGAGAAAATGTAATAGTATCGCTTCATCCGCACAATGACAGAGGAACGGCAGTGGCAGATGCAGAGCTGGGACTTCTGGCGGGAGGAGACAGAATAGAAGGCACGCTGTTTGGAAACGGAGAGAGAACAGGAAACGTGGATATAGTAACGCTGGCTATGAATTTGTTCTCCCACGGAGTAGATCCTAAACTCGACTTCTCAAATATGCCTGAAGTGGTCGAAAAGTACGAGCAGTATACCGATATGAAAGTGCATCCGAGACAGCCGTACGGCGGAAGACTTGTATTCGCGGCATTTTCCGGATCGCATCAGGACGCTATTTCGAAAGGAATGAAGTGGCATAAGGATAAGAATCTTAAAGGCTGGACCGTCCCTTATCTGCTCATAGATCCTAAGGATGTGGGACGTGAGTACGAAGCGGACGTTATAAGGATCAACAGTCAGTCCGGAAAAGGCGGTGTGGCTTATATACTTGAGCAGAACTTCGGATATTCCATACCATTGCAGATGAGAGAAGAAATAGGATATATGGTAAAAGACATATCCGACAAGGAACATAAAGAGCTGTCTCCTGCTGAGGTTTATCAGGCATTTGCAAAAGAATACGTCAATGTGTTTGATCCTATAGACATCACCGATGCTGTTTTCAGGAAAGCTTCGGACTACAGATCAAACGATGGAATGATCGCCAAGATAGAAGTGCGTATAGCCGGAGATGAGTTCCAGTTTGAGGCTGTAGGAAATGGAAGGCTGGACGCTATAAGCAATGCGCTCAAGATGTCGCCGTACACTTTCGACTACAAGTTTGTGACATATTCAGAACATGCCCTTTCCGAAGAATCGGATTCGAAAGCTGCCGCATATGTCTGCATAGAGGACAGCGACGGAAATCAGTTCTGGGGCGTAGGACTTCACGAGGATATAATCCTTGCATCGGTCAACGCTCTTGTGAGTGCTCTCAACAGACAGAACAGAAAAGACCATTTTGTTGAATGATTTACAGAGGGAGGTATATATCATGGCAATGACTATGACTCAGAAAATACTGGCAGCTCATGCCGGACTTGACAGCGTTGAGGCGGGGCAGCTGATCATGGCGGATCTCGATATGGTGCTGGGGAACGATATAACTACGCCGGTAGCTGTCAATGAATTTGAAAAGGCGGGATTTGACGGAGTGTTCGACACAGAGAAGATTTCTCTTGTAATGGATCACTTTACGCCTAATAAAGATATAAAAGCGGCGCAGCAGTGCATGCAGTGCAGGAATTTTGCAAGGCAGTACGATGTTAAGAATTTCTTCGATGTTGGAAGGATGGGAATAGAACATGCGCTTCTGCCGGAGCAGGGAATAGTGAAAGCGGGAGACTGCATCATAGGAGCTGACTCCCATACGTGTACGTACGGGGCGCTCGGAGCATTCTCCACGGGAGTGGGAAGTACCGACATGGCTGCCGGCATGGCTACGGGAAAAGCATGGTTTAAGGTGCCTGAAGCGATAAAGTTCAATCTTACGGGGAAACTTTCAAAGCACGTTTCCGGCAAAGATGTGATACTGCACATAATAGGCATGATAGGTGTGGACGGAGCCCTTTACAGATCCATGGAATTCATGGGTGAAGGTCTTAAGAGCCTCTCTATGGATGACAGACTCTGCATTGCAAACATGGCTATAGAGGCGGGAGCTAAAAACGGCATATTCATGGTGGATGAAATAACAGAAGAATACATGGGAGAAAGAGTAGAGGGCGAATGGAAAGTCTACGAGCCTGACGAAGACGCGCAGTATGCAGAAGTTTACGATATAGATCTTTCGTCACTGAGGCCTACAGTGTCCTTCCCTCATCTTCCTGAGAATACGAAGACTATAGATGAAGTTGGAGATATCCCTGTACAGCAGGTGGTGATAGGCTCATGTACCAATGGAAGACTTGAGGATATGGCTGAAGCTGCGGAGATCTTAAAGGGCAGGAAGGTGCACAGAGATGTGAGAGCGATAATAATCCCTGCAACACAGCAGATATACAAAGACTGCATCAAGGAAGGCTACCTGGATATATTCATCGATGCAGGCTGCGTGGTATCCACTCCGACTTGCGGTCCGTGCCTGGGAGGTCATATGGGAATACTTGCGGAAGGCGAAAGATGCGTTGCGACTACCAACAGAAATTTCGTAGGAAGAATGGGACACGTTAAATCAGAAGTTTATCTGGCAAGTCCTGCTGTAGCGGCGGCATCCGCAGTGGCAGGCAGGATCTGCGGATTTGATGAAATTTAACCGGCGAAAAGGAGGATCACATATGAAAGCTCACGGAAAAGTACATAAATACGGAGACAATGTCGATACAGACGTAATAATCCCGGCAAGATATCTTAATACAGCGGAGCACAGCGAACTGGCGGCTCACTGTATGGAAGACATAGATAAAGACTTTGTAGGCAAAGTAAAAAAGGGAGATATAATAGTCGGAGGTGAAAATTTTGGATGCGGCTCTTCCAGGGAGCATGCGCCTATAGCTATAAAGGCATCCGGAATAGATTGTGTAATAGCGAAAACTTTTGCAAGGATATTTTACAGGAACTCCATAAATATCGGACTTCCTATTCTGGAATGTCCGGAGGCAAGCGAAAAAATAGAGGCCGGAGATGAAGTGTCTGTGGATTTTGATACAGGCGTGATAACAAATGAAACAAAAGGCGAAACGTATAATGCGCTGCCTTTCCCTGAATTCATCAAGGATATAATGGCAAAAGGCGGGCTTTTGAAGAGCCTGAACAGCAAGTAAGGAGAGAGACTATGAACTATAAGATTGCAGTGATCCCAGGCGATGGTATAGGCCCGGAAGTCGTGGGACAGACTTTAAAAGTCCTCGATAAAGTAGGAGAGAAATTCGGACATAAATTTGAGTATACGAAAGTGCTTGCCGGCGGATGCGCCATAGATGCCGTCGGAGAATGTCTTCCTAAGGAGACTGTAGACGTATGCAGGAACAGCGACGCCGTGCTCCTGGGAGCAGTAGGCGGATGGAAGTGGGATACGCTTCCTGGAAATGAAAGGCCGGAGATGGCGCTTCTGGGACTGAGAAAAGCCCTCGGACTTTTTGCGAATCTCAGACCTGCGCTGCTTTTTGAAGAGCTGGCGGAAGCATGTCCGCTGAAACCGGAGATAGTAGAAGGCGGGCTTGATATCGTCGTAGTAAGAGAACTGACAGGAGGAATATATTTCGGGGAGAAGGGCACGAAGGAAACGGATATGGGACCTGCGGCCTACGATATAGAGCAGTATTCCGAAGGCGAAGTCAGAAGGATAGCCGAGGTTGCTTTTGATATGGCAATGAAGAGAAACAAGAAGGTCACCAGCGTAGATAAGGCAAACGTGCTTGAAAGCTCCAGACTGTGGCGCAGAGTCGTTGCAGAGGTGGGAGAAAAGTATCCGGAAGTGGAGCTTAACAATCTCTACATAGATAATGCGGCGATGCAGATGGTGAGAAACCCGAAGCAGTTTGATGTCATAGTGACGAGCAACATATTCGGAGATATACTTTCCGATGAAGCCAGCATGATAACAGGCTCCATAGGTATGCTGCCTTCGGCAAGCCTTGCGACAGGAAATTTCGGGATGTATGAGCCTGTACATGGCTCAGCGCCTGATATAGCAGGAAAGGATATGGCGAATCCTATGGCAACGATCTTGTCGGCAGCAATGATGCTGAGATATACATTCGGCCTTGGAGATGAAGCCGATGCCGTAGAGAGGGCGGTCAAGGAAGTTCTTGCGGAAGGTTACAGGACTCCGGATATAGCAAAAGACGGAGAAAAAGTTTCCGGAACCGAAGCTGTAGGAAGCCTGATAGCAGAGAAGATATAAAAAATTCCAACTTGACGTAATAAGTACAGTATGTTATATTAAGACTGTATATAAGCGGTTTATTTTAATAAGCGCAGCGCCATTTGGAAAGAGGTGAGTAGTATTTTAATAATAAAGGAAGTGGAGTACGCTATAATGGTACTCGATGAGTTGTATAAAGAAAGTCCTTTATCTGCGGCAGAGCTTTCCGAAAGAAAAAATATACCGTCACCTTTTATATACAGAGTGCTGAAGAAACTTGAGTCAAAGGGGATCCTCGCTATAAGGAGAGGTCCTAAAGGCGGATATTCGCTCAAGGAAGACTGCGGCAGGATCACTTTATACGATGTCATAAGCGCATTCGAAAATACATTTATAGTAACGGAATGTCTCAAGGAGGATTATGAATGTGTGCATAACAACGATATGACATGCAGGATGCACAAGACATTCGGAGAAATACAGGAATTGCTTAAAAAGGAGTTTCAGAGAAAAAGTCTTGAAACTCTGCTTAAGGAATAAAAGCCAATATCGTAAAAGGATAGGCAAATACCGGAAACAAGAATACGCAGGCAAAAAGCCTGCGTATTTTTATGTTCTTATCCTTTGTCATTGCGTGTCGGTCTCGCTGATGCGGTTTTCGCTTATGCACCACCATGTGACAGCACAGATTATTACTACGCCGCCGACGAGAGCGAAAATACCCGGCATTTCCCCTATAAAGATCGCGACCCATACAGGATTGAACAGGGGCTCGAGCATTCCGATGAGGGAACAGGCGAGAGGCGGACAGTCTTTGGAAGCTATTGCGTAAAGCACATAAGGTATGCCCAGCTGGAATACTCCGAGTATCAGGAGAAAAAGTATTTCTTCTCCGTTTACGGAAGCTGTCCCCGGTATTCCTGCGGGAATTCCTATTATGGTGGTCAGACAGTGCGCAAACAGTATGCCGCTCATCCTTATGGAATCGTCGTCTCCGCCGCGCCCGACCATTACGAACATAAGGGCAAGAAAGACTCCGGCCAGTATTCCGAATATATTTCCGAGAACGTTTCCCGGTGAAAGCTGGTCGAGGAAGAAGAGGACTATTCCCGCCATTGTGACTGCAACTACAGCGATCTCCTTTTTCTTAAGCTTCTGTTTGAATATGAATGCAGTCATAAGAAGTATGAAAACGGGAGCTGCGTATTGGAGTACGATGGCATTAGCAGCAGTTGTCAGCTTGTTTGCCATGACGAAAAATATACATGAAAAGGAAAGTCCGATGCCGGCGCCTACTGAATATCTGCAAAACTTAACGGGAGTCTTAGTCATAAACATATAAAGTCCGAGTATTCCTGCTGCTATGAGACTCCTGCTTCCGGCGATCAGAAGAGGGCTCCAGGATATCAGCTTGATGAATATGCCTCCAAGGCTCCACATGACAGCGCATACTGCCATCATCAGCATGGATCTTCTGCGGCGGGAGATATTTGTGCTGTTTCCGGAAATGCTGTTTTTGGAAATTTTGTCGGTCACTGACATTCCTCCTATTAT
>UQNP01000103.1 GCA_900542385.1 uncultured Eubacterium sp. | reverse complement strand
TATCAATATATCTTTTATAAACACCAATACAAATAGAGGCGATAAATTTGAAATTCGATTTACACTGTCATACGAAAGAAGGTTCCATCGACTCCAAAGTATCAGTTGCCGAATATGCAGACAAATTTATGAAACTCGGTTTTGACGGTTTCATGATATCAGATCACAACAGCTACAAGGGATGCAGAGCGTGGGACGCTATCAGAAAAAATCCAAAATATAAAAATCTTACTGTTATAAGAGGACTCGAATACGATACTCGGGACGCTGGACATATCCTCGTGATAATGCCTGACGAGGTGTATCTGCCTATACTGCGTATAAGAGGAATGAGCTGCAAAGCTCTTATAAAAATCGTTCATTCCCTGGGAGGGATCTTAGGTCCGGCTCATCCTTTCGGCGTATCCACATCGAGCGCCATGGGATTCAAACAGATGGACAGATCGCTTTTGAAAAAAATGGATTTCATCGAAGCTTTCAACACCTGTGAATTTCCGGAATCCAACAAGCGGGCTTCAAGACTTGCTTCAAATTTAAACCTTCCGACTTTCGCAGGCTCTGATTCTCATGTTCCGGACTATATCGGGATGGCATGCACCGAAATCAATGCGAATATAAAGAACAACAATGATTTTATATACGCTGTACAAAACGGCGCTGCCTTACAGGCTTACGGAACAGAACGCAATATCACAAAAAAAGCAAAGCGAAAAGAACATTGGATAGGACGCATGGGATTCAAAATATACAACAGAGGTCTCGGCAAGATCGTATACCCATACAGAATATACCATCATCGCAAGCTGTCCACACTCTTTCATATACACTGATTTATAAAACGCTGCATAGAAGCGGATTATCAGATAACAGGGTCAAAATAAAATACCGAAAAACAAAGACAATATAAAATACCTGCCGGATCATGCTTTCGCATATTTCCATGCAGGTATTTTTATCTTTCCGATCTCAGTATGATCCTTTCAGAGTCTTCTTCTATCTCCGATTTGAAGTCAAAAACCTCATGCGTATAAGGCGAATTCATATATTCCGAAGATATTAAGAAATCCGCAGTCGCTCTGTTGGTGGCTACAGGAATATCATATACGACAGCTATCCTGAGCAGAGCCTTGACATCAGGATCGTGAGGCTGCGCTTCCAGCGGGTCCCAGAAGAATATCATCATATCTATGTCGCCTTCAGCTATCCTTGCGCCTATCTGCTGATCTCCCCCAAGCGGTCCGCTCTTATAAGCCTTTACCGGCAGTTTGGTGGCATCTGCTATGAGTTTCGATGTAGTTCCGGTCCCACAAAGGAAATGCTTCTTCAATTCATCCTGATTTTTTATGCACCACTCGACAAGCTCTTCCTTCTGATGATCGTGAGCTATCAGAGCTATAGTCTTCTGTTCGTTCATTACAGTCTTTGTCATTCATCTCCCCTCCTTTCTTTTTCATCGTACCTAAAATCTATTATAATCAATAAAGGACAGAATTCAAGAGATATCCTGTCCTTTATTACAAACATTTAACATTCAACGTTAAATCGCAGAATCAAATCAGCGAATAACGCTATTTTCAACGGCTTCCGCCATTTCAGCCGTCTCTATCACGCCGCTGTGTCTTACAGGCTTCTTATCGAGATCCTTAAGACCGGCAGGTATCCTTACATTCGTTTTTTCGTGAAGCGCCTTCACATATTCGAATCCGTTTTTCTCATCGCCAAGCCCTATGGAGTGTGCAACGCTGTCGGCAAATTTATATGCGCTTGCAGTGGAAGCGATAATAGCCGGTGTTTCATCGCCCGTTTTCTCAACGTAATCCTTATACACTTTGTACGCAACCGCCGTATGAGTATCTATGAGATATCCGTTTTTCCTGTACATCTCTCCTATAGTTTCGTTGGTCTCTTCAACTGTAGCAAAGCCTCCGTAAAAGCACGAAAGTCCCTGTTTTATTCTGTCGCTCACTTCATATCTCTTATCTTCATCAAGGGATTTCATGAGTCTGCTGATCTCATCTCCGTCATTTCCTGAAAGATGATAAAGGAGTCTTTCCAGGTTGCTCGATATGAGTATGTCCATGGACGGTGAATTCGTCAGATAAAAATCTCTGTTTATATCATATACACCAGTATTGAAAAAGTCAGTGAGCACTTTGTTCTTGTTCGATGCGCATATGAACTTATTCACCGGGATCCCCATCTGACCTGCATAGTACGCCGCCAGTATATTTCCAAAATTACCCGTAGGAACTACTATGTTGATCTTTTCCCCCGGCTTTATAACGCCGCGTTCAAGAAGCTTTACATATCCGTAAACGTAATAGGCTACCTGAGGAACAAGTCTTCCTATGTTTATGGAATTTGCCGAGGAAAGCCTGCATCCTGAAGCTGCAAGCTTTTCTGCAAATTTTTCATCGCTGAAAATCTTTTTGACCCCTGTCTGAGCATCATCAAAATTTCCTTTTATTGCAAACACATGAGTATTGTCACCTTCCTGAGTGATCATCTGTCTTTCCTGTACTTCACTCACGCCCTGATTAGGGAAGAAAACTATTATCTCCGTGCCGGGAACATCTGCAAAACCCTCAAGGGCTGCCTTTCCCGTATCTCCGGAAGTTGCAGTGAGGATACAAACCTTCTTATTTTCCTTTTCCTTCTTCATTGCAGTCGTGAGCAGATACGGCAGTATTGACAGCGCCATATCCTTGAAAGCAGCTGTCTTTCCGTGATAAAGCTCCAGAAAATATGCTCCTCCTGCTTCCTTCACAGGGACTATCTCTTTTTCCTCAAACTTTTCGTCGTAAGCACCGTCGACGCAGTGTCTCATCTCATCTTCCGTATAATCCGTGAAGAAAGATCTTATTATATCGTAGGCTATATCCTTATAGTCCATACCTTTGAATTCTTCTGCTTTCCTGGGCAGAGCAGGCACAGTCTCCGGAACATAAAGCCCCTTATCTTCCGCGATACCCTTTATCACCGCCTGCGCGGCTGTTTTATAATCCAAACTTCCTCTCGTGCTTTTGTACATGATCATCTATTCCATGCTCCCTTCGATTATTTCCACTATCTCATCAACATCTGCCAGCGCGCCTCTTCCTACGACGCCGCATGCCAGCATCGATTCCTTCGGCTCTATGAATCTGTATCCCAGACTTCTGAGTTTGTCTATATTCTCCTGGACTATTACATTCTCATACATATTCGTATTCATCGCAGGCGCTATATACACAGGCGCACGATTGGATACAGCAAGGACCGTAGCACTCAAAAGATCATCCGCTATCCCTGAAGCTATTTTCCCTATTATATTTGCCGTTGCAGGCGCTATAAGTACCACGTCTGCATTGTCAGCCAGATTTATATGTTTTACTTCTTCCGGTATTCCTTCTTCAAAAAAATCCATATGGACTTTTCTCTTGCTCAGGGTCTGAAGTGTCAGCGGTGTTATGAACCTGCTTCCTCCGTCAGTAAGTACCACATTTACTTCATGTCCATCCTTTGTAAGTCTGTTGGCGATATCTGCCGCTTTATATGCCGAGATACTGCCTGTCACTCCCAGAACTATATTCATATCGTTCTCCTTTCATATGCGTGTCCTGCACTCGCTGATAACCCTCAACGCGATCATATCCGCTATCTCTTCATTGGTTTCCATTATATCATAAGTCCTGTCTTTATGAATAAGATACCCTTTATGAAAATCGCTGCCGATCTCCCTCAGATCGTTAGCCAGGACAAAATCGCATCCGTTCTTTTCCATAAGTCTGAAGCCTACGTCTATAAGCTCTTCATGAGGCACTCCGCTCAGAAGCTTGAATCCCACAAGTACAGAATCCTCGCTCCAGCCTTTTATTTTCCCTATTACTTTCGGAGACCTCTTCATATGTATTACAAGATCATCTATATCCGAGCTTATCTTATTTCCCGAAAGACCTCCGCTTTCACCGCCGTCTTTGCCCTGTATCCTGTCAAGAGTGGTGACTTCTTTCACCACATAATCGCTCACTGCCATGGCATGGATGACTGCATCTATCTTATCCGCTTTAAGTATCCTCTCCATCGCTTCCTGCAGATCCGCAACGCCTTCGATCTCAACCGGCTCTATATTGTCATAATCAGGGTAAGATGCTCTCTTCCCATGAAGATAATATATTTTCTCTATATCGTCTCTGTATTTTTCGGCAAAAGCCTTTCCCACCGCATATCCGAGCCTTCCTGTAGAAGAATTCGTGATAGTCCTCACATCATCTATCCTCTCGCTTGTACCTCCTGCGGTAATCATTATTTTCATAGTCTGACCTGTCCTTTTTACATAAAGATTTCACGGGTTGAATTATAGCCTTTCAGCTTCTGCATGTCAACTTGCGCGCCCAACTTTCCATGTACTTTCATGCAGTTTATGATATACTTATTTTATCATAGTTTTATGCCTGCGGACTACCCATTTATTCCGCAGGCTGCAAACCACCGCAAGGAGGCTTAACTCATGAAGTTAAAAAGAATGATTTTTTTCTTACCCGTTATTCTCATGCTCTCCTTAACGCTCTATGCCTGCGAAAACAGCACGACTATAGAGGGAGAGTCCGCTGAATACACCAATGCAGATGAAACATTTTCCGTAAAGCTTCCTTCCCCAGAAAAAGACTTCTGGAATATCAACAAAGATACTTCGGCAGACATCCTCGATCTTACCGATAAAAACGACGCTGTAAATTTCCAGATCCAATGTCTTCCCAAATCATCCGCTCAGTATATAGCCTCTGATTTTGCTTCCTATCAGGGATACGCCACGGTAAATATTCTGGGGGATATGCTTTCCAGCATGAATTTTAAAGACATGGACATCGATACGCCGGATTTCATAACAAACAGCTATGCCCAAAGCTATACCATAGAAAACGGAGATGATACTCTAAAAGGCATCGTAGTATTTATGGAAAGCGAAAATGCCTACTACACATATACAGTAATGGCTGTAAGCGATTCTTATGACAGCAACGAAAAAGCAATCGAAGATATTTTGATGTCGCTTGAGGAAATTACTCCTTGACAACAGACATACAACATTTATAATAAATGGCAGTTGCACGGAGGGCAAATCGTTTTCGAAACGACAAGCCGGATAAGGCACAGGCTGAAATGCCTGTTTCTTTATCCGGCTCTTTTTTATTTTAAAACAATACATAAGGAGGGATTTTTTTGTCAATAATAAAAGAACAGAAGTATCTTAAAGCAAAAGGATGTATTTTACTTATCACTTTCATGAATATGATAGTGCCCCTGTCACTTGATATGTATCTGCCCGCTGTACCTCAGATGGCAAAGATATTCAACACAAACGAAACGACGGTCAATCTTACCCTCGTAGGATTCTTCTTCTTCATGGCTGTCGGTATCCTTATTTTCGGGCCTTTGAGCGATAAATACGGCAGAAAACCGTTGCTTATAACCGGTACTTTATTTTATACCTTATTCAGCGCCGCATGCGCTGTTGCGCCTACCATACATATAATGATAGCCGCACGTATAATACAGGCATTAGGCGCCGGATGCATGATGGCAGTATCTACAGCACTCATAAAAGACTGTTTTGAAGAAAAAAAGAGAAACACTATACTCGCTGTAGTCCAGGCAATGTCGGTAATAGCTCCTATGGTAGCCCCTGTACTCGGCGCATGGGTCATTACCCTTTCAGGATGGCGAATGACTTTCTGGATCCTGGCTCTGCTCGGTCTGCTGTGTACTGTCGCAGTATTCTTTCTTCAGGAAACTCTCGATACGAGCGAAAGATACACAGGACGTGTACTCAGCACTGCGGGAAGGCTTTTCGTAGTCGGAAAAAACAAAGGCTTTACTACATTCCTGCTCTCCGCTGCCATGATGTCTGCTCCGTATATGGCATATGTAGCAGTATGTTCATATATATACGTAGACTATTTTTCACTTTCCGAAACTACATATAGCTATTATTTTGCCGTAAATTCTGCGGCAGCCATCCTCGGACCAATATGCTATATAAAGGCTATGAAGCGTATAAAACCAAATATCATGATGAATGTCTGCATAATCATAACCCTTGTATGCGGAGCCCTTCTGCTGGGAGTAGGACATCTGGCACCGCTGGTATTTCTACTGTGCTTTCTGCCCTTTACGATCATTGAAAGCGCTCTCAGACCATTCAGTACCGCCATACTTCTCAATCAGCAGGAAAAGGATACAGGCTCTGCTTCATCACTTATAAACTTCACACATACGGTTTTAGGCAGTATCGGTATGATACTTGGAGCTCTTAACTGGGGAAGCTATATTACAGGTCTTGGCATCCTGCTTATGACCTTCGCCGTCATATCGCTTATATTCTGGATAATAATACGCAAAACTAATATAGAAATAAAGTGGAGATAAGTGATTTTGAAAACAACAAACTTATCTTCGAAAAACTTATTGACATATTGTATCATTTAATATATAATATCAATATAAGGTAAGGGAGTGATGCAGATGTCAAGAAACACTATACAGCAGGACATAATACTTTCTACTGTAAAAGACATGACCGATCATCCTTCTTCAGACGAAGTCTTTGCAGCTGTACATGAAAAATATCCTTCCATAGGACGTTCCACTGTATACAGGGTATTAAAGAAGCTTTCAGATAAAGGCTGCATCAAAAAAGTAAC
>UQNP01000102.1 GCA_900542385.1 uncultured Eubacterium sp. | reverse complement strand
AAATTATATTGTAACTCTTATTCCGGCATCTTTGGCTATTATAGCAGCTGTTATAGCGATAGCTTACCCTATAACAGGAAAGAGATTCGATGCTCTTATGGTAGCGCTTAAGGCTAAGAGAGAAGGTAAAGAATATACAACTGACGGCTTTGAAAAATTACTGTAGATTATAAAAAGAGAGGTTATAACGATGGGAAGATTTTTAAATGTTGGAGTTATACAGATGCCATGTGACCATGACACTGTAAAAAGTCTGGAATGGATCGAGGAAATGACTGAAAGGCTCATGCAGGATTATCACAAGCCTGATCTTGTGGTGGGAGTTGAATGTATGGAGGCGTTTACACCTGATACCATACCGGGGGCTATGTCCGATTATTTCGCATCCATAGCTAAAAAACATCACATTTATTTCATTCCGGGTACGATGTACGAAATAGACGAAAGCCTTCCTGAAGGCAAATTTTACAACACGGCGCCTGTTTACAATCCTGACGGTGAACTCATAGGCAAATACAGAAAGATGGCTCCATGGAGACCGGGAGAGGATGCAGCTGTTCCGGGAAGAGAATATCTCGTGTTTGATATACCTGAGAAGAAGACGAAAGTCGGCGTGCAGATATGCTACGATATGAACTTCCCTGAAATATCGAGAAACGAGACTCTCATGGGAGCTGAAGTCCTTGTAAAACTTACGATGGACCCTCAGGAGCTTTTCAAGCTTAACGAACATTATCATTACGTAAGGGCGCTTGAAAACCAGGCATATATGGTCTGCACTAACGGTACGGGCTTTTTCGGAAGCAATCACCTTTACGGACACTCACAGGTCATCACACCTGAGGGAAATTGCGTATGGGAGGCGGGAGAGACCCCGACTATATGCACGGTCACTCTCGACCTGGATCTTGTAGAAAGATGCAGAAAGTACGGAACTATATTTATGGATCATTACATGAAGCATTTGTTCGAGTACAATTTCCCTATGCCATATGCAGATGATTTCAGAAAAGCGCCGCTTTACAAAGACCTGGGAATAGCTCCGGGCAATGCAGATGAGTATGATGCCAATGTAGCTGAAATCATGGGTGAACCTATAGGTAAGAGAGCTATAGAAGAGATGGACGTTGAGACGTGGCAGAAGAATCTTGATGAATTCCTCGAAAAGAAAAAAGCAAAATAGGCGATAAGAAGCAGTCATACGAAACATACTATATATCGATATATCGATAAAAACTGGTTATCGATAAAAATCAGTGGATAAAGATACGGCAGTCGTTTTCCTGAATAAACATGGAGCGGCTGCCGTTTTCTTCATACTTTTATTGATAGATTTCTGAATATTCGGCGTATATTACATATTTGCGATAAATATTTACTTTTATGTTGGAATGCTTTATGATATGAAGGGTTGAGAAGATAAGAGCTTATGGATTTATGGAGAATTGCAGAATATGAGGATTTTTGATACGCATGTTCAGGAAATTAAGTATAAGGTACTTACAGAGCTGTCGCGTCAGACATGGAAAGGTAATGATGCCTTTTCCGTGTTCAACGATATAGCTAACGAAATAGTTAAAAAGGGCGAGCCGACGATGAGCTGCTGCATATACAAGGACAGAGCCATAGTCGCAGAGAGGATAAGGATAGCTTTAGGCGGTAATAAAGATGACTCAAATGTAATACAGGTAATAGATATAGCCTGTGACGAATGTCCTGAGGCAGGTCATGTGGTGACGGATCTTTGCAGAGGATGTGTGGCGCACAGATGCGTTGATTCATGCCGTCTTGATGCTATCACCATAGACAATGAGCAGAAAGCGCATATAGATAAGAGCAAGTGTGTCGAATGCGGCAAATGCGCCAAAGCGTGTCCGTACAATGCTATCGCAAATATCAAGCGTCCGTGTGAAAAGGCGTGCAAGGTAAATGCCATACATATGGCCGGAGACGGAGTAGCGACGATAGATGAAGAAAAGTGCATAGCCTGCGGAGCGTGCGTGTATCAGTGTCCTTTTGGCGCTACCTTGGATATATCCAGCATAACGGATATAATAAAGACGATAATGGCAAGCGACAACAACGAGAAATATAAGGTCTACGCTATAGTTGCGCCGGCTATCGCAGGTCAGTTCAGATATGCGAGACAGGGGCAGATAATATCTGCCATTAAAGAACTGGGATTTTACGGCGTTGAAGAAGTTGCTTTCGGAGCAGATATAGTTGCATACAAAGAAGCCCGGGAGCTCAGAGAAAAAGGATTTTTAACATCCTCATGCTGTCCTGCCTTTGTAAAATATATAAAGATCAAGTTCCCGACGCTTGCAGAAAATATTTCCGAAAATCTTTCACCTATGGCTGAAACGGGAAAATTCATAAAGGAGCGCGATCCCAACGCTAAGGTAGTGTTCATAGGACCGTGTACCGCCAAAAAAAGTGAAGTAAAGGATGAAAGAGTCCATAAGTATGTAGACTATGTCATGACCTTTGAAGAGCTTCAGGCTATGATAGACAGCAAAGATATAGATGTGACAGGGCTTCCTGATACTGAGCTTGACAGCGCCACCTATTACGGACGTGTTTTTGCAAGAAGCGGAGGTATAACCGAAGCTGTTGCAGAGGCGGTAAAGGAACAGGGAGCTGAAGATTTCAAATTCGATCCGCTGTCCTGTGCCGGTATAGATAAATGTAAATCGGCTTTGTCACGCGCCGCAAAGGGAGTGCTGCCTAACAATTTCATAGAAGGAATGGTCTGTGAAGAAGGCTGTATAGGCGGCGCCGCATGTATCAACCATGGTATGGCAGACAGAAAAGAGATCGACAATTACGGTAAGCGTGCGTCAAACACTGAAATGAAGACAGTCGTGGAAAAAGCGCTGAACAGATAATTTAGGGCAAGAACGGTATATCCCTCCTTGACATATCCTAATAAGGATACAGTTAGGAGGGATTTTTGTGTATAAAGTTGTTATAACAGGCGGAGGCTGGTCCGGCTGCGCCGCGGCGATCTCGGCGCGAAAGGCGGGAGCGGAAGTCACTTTGCTGGAAAAAACAGATCTGCTGCTCGGGTTAGGCAATGTAGGCGGAATCATGAGGAACAACGGGAGATTCACTGCTGCTGAGGAAAATATAGCGCTTGGCGCCGGAGAACTGTTTGAAATAACCGACAGGTGCTCAAGGCATAAAGGTATAGATTTTCCCGGACACAGCCATGCCAGCCTGTATGATGTACTGAAAGTGGAGCCTGAAGTCAGGAGACTTCTCTATAAGATGGGGATCGAGATCAGATTTATGACCAGGGCTGTCGATGTTGTTTTGAAGGAGCAGGGAGATAAAAAGGATCATGAGTATGCGGACGAAGCTGTCATCGAAAAACTGCTTCTCGCAGGCGGCGGCGAGATAGAAGGCGATGTGTTCGTGGAAACCACCGGCTCCACAGGGCCTATGGGCAACTGCCTTACATACGGCAACGGGTGCTGTATGTGTATCCTGAGGTGCCCGGCTTTCGGACCGAGGGTCAGCATCAGTGAAAAGGCCGGGAGCCGTGATATCATGGGTAAGAGAAAGGACGGCTCCTTTGGAGCTTTCAGCGGAAGCGGGAAGCTGGAAAAACGTTCCCTATCCGAAGAACTGCAAAAACAGCTTGACGATAAGGGGGTGGCAGTCGTGCCTCTTCCTCGGAAAGCGGTGAAAAAAGAAAAACTCGATCTGAAGGTATGCAGGCAGTACGCGCTTGATGAATTTGCAGAAAATATAGTGCTGCTGGACACAGGGTATGCGAAAATAATGACTCCTTATTTTGATCTGGAAACACTGCGGCAGATCCCAGGTTTTGAAAATGCGAGATATGCAGACCCGTATGCAGGAGGAAAAGGTAATTCGGTGAGATATCTTTCAGTCGCAGAAAGAGATGATCATATGAAGGTAAAAAATGTTGCAAATCTCTTTTGCGGAGGAGAGAAATCAGGCTTGTTCGTAGGGCATACGGAAGCGATATCTACAGGCAGTCTGGCGGGTCATAATGCGGTCAGATATGCGGCGGGGATGAAACTGCTTAAGCTTCCGGCAGGTCTCGCCATAGGGGATCTGATATCTTATGCCAACGAAAATCTGAGATCCGAAGACGGCCTCATGACGAGATATACCTTTTCAGGAGCGGAATATTTTGAACGTATGAAGGAGAAGGGATATTACACTACAGACAAAGATGCCATAAGGGCGAGAGTCAGAAGATACGGACTTGAAGATATATACAGCGACAGGCTTATATGACGCTGGGACTAATTTACGACACATATCATATGAACTTGTTTTAATTACCTCAAACGAGTATAATATAAATATTATATGATAAAATATTACGAAATGAGGTATTAAAATGGAAGAAAAGGATAAGGTAAACCAGACGCCTGAAAGTTGTGATTCCAATTGCAGCACCTGTGCTCACGCTGGAAACTGCAGCAGCCAGCCGCAGGATATGATAGAAAAAACAAATGATTTTAACGATATAAAGAAAGTCATTGCAGTAGTGAGCGGCAAAGGCGGAGTAGGCAAATCCATGGTTACTTCACTCATGGCGGTAACTATGAAAAGGCTCGGATACAAAACTTCGATACTGGACGCGGATGTTACAGGTCCGTCTATTCCGAAGGCTTTCGGAATAACTGAAAAAGCTTCCGCAAACGATCTCGGCATATTTCCTGTAAGGACAAAAACGGATATAGGAACTATGTCTGTGAACAACCTGCTCGAAAACGATACGGATCCTGTTATCTGGAGAGGCCCTGTAATAGCAGGCGCAGTAAAACAGTTCTGGACGGATGTGCTGTGGGGAGAAGTGGATTATCTGTTCGTAGATATGCCTCCGGGCACAGGCGATGTACCGCTTACGGTGTTCCAGTCGCTGCCTGTTGACGGCATAATCGTAGTTACTTCACCGCAGGAACTGGTTTCAATGATAGTTGCAAAGGCTGTGAAGATGGCAGAAATGATGGATATACCGGTACTTGGAATAGTGGAGAACATGTCCTATTTCAAATGTCCGGACTGCGGTAAGGAAATAAAGATATTCGGTGACAGCAACATAGATAAGATCGCTGAGGAGCATGATCTTGAAGTGCTCGGCAGACTGCCTATAAATCCGCAGTTAGCCTCCCTGTGCGACCAGGGAATGATAGAATCCTTCGAGGGTGACTGGCTGGAAAAAGCAGCCAAGAAGCTGGAAGAAATGAAATAGAAGAAACAAAAAAATAAAGTAAAAAATACCGCCGACGGGGAAGCGTATATTGAGCCGATCCCAAAAAGTTGGACTTTTTGGGTCATCTCATATGCGTCCGATATCGGCGGTTTTTTAGTTTTTGTTGCTGCCCGGACGCAGCATGATTTTTTACAGTTTTTCTTTAAGATTCACCGTTCGCCTGATAACGGAGCGCAGGATTCTTATCAGAGAGCCTACTATCAGAAGTCCTGCTGCTATGGCGCCTGCCATCATGAGGGTCTCCGTTCCCACTGAAGCGGCCTGATTGAAATTCTGCTCAAGTATCGCTGCCATCGTATAGTATATGTTCGATCCGGGAACCAGGCATATGATGCCGGGTATAGTGAATACAGTGGAAGCTTCCTTTCGAAACCTTGCGAAGATTTCACTCAAAACACCTACGAAGCATGAAGCCAGGAAGCAGGACATTACAGGGGACATTTCGTAATATATGCTGAACTGGTAGCATCCCCAGCTTAAAGCGCCGGTAATCATGCAGAATGGTATCTGTTTCGCAGGCACCTTGAAAAGTATGGAAAATCCGCATGTGGCGAACAATGCGTATATCAGCTGAAGTATCAGATCGTTCATACGAAGAGACCTCCTATCACAGACCAGAGATTGAGTATAAGACCTGTTCCCGCCGCTAAAGAGACGGCGATCAGTACGGCCTCCGTCATACGGGCAACTCCCGACAGCATGTCGCCGGAAAGGAAGTCCCTTATGGAATTGGTGATCGCAACTCCGGGAACGAATATCATTATAGAGCCTATGATTATCGGCTCATATGAAGCGGAGTCTACCGATGAAGATATGGTCATCGCTATGAATGTTGCCAGAGCGCAGGAACAGAAACCTCTTATAAAAAAGTTAGTTTCATATTTTTGAAGGAAGCCTGAAAACATATAGGCTATCATACCGGTTATGAAGGCTGAGAAAAAGTCTACGGCTGATCCTCCGAATATGAGACAGAAAAACGCGGCGATCATGGCGGCGCCGATAAGTCTCATAAAATAAGGATACGGTTTTGCGTTGTCTATTTCTTCAAGTCTTTTCATGCCATCTTCGACGGACAGATCAGTAGTAGTGAACTCCCGTGAAAAACGATTTATCATCGATATTTTTTCTAAATTAGTGTCGATCCCTTTTATTCTTTTTATATATGTGAGGGGATCGTCGTCTTTGCCGCCTTTGTCGAGGGAAATGAAGATCCCCGTAGGGGTGGCGAAAACTTCGGTATTATCCATGCGGCATGCTTTGCATATGCGTATGATAGTGTCTTCTACACGGTATATTTCCGCGCCGTTTTTCATCATTATTTCTCCGGCGTAGCACGCCAGCATCAGAACTTTTTTCTGGAAAATATCTACCATTTATAGCCCCTTTCGTTGAGGTGGATATCTGAGAGTATATGAAAAATATATTCGAAATATATGTGATCTGCTGTATTTGATGATGTTTGCGGGATTGTCAGCCTGTGTACAGGTATAATTTATGTACGAATTTTTATATTATTATATCAGAGAAAAAACTTTATGGCAAAACTGAATAGATGTTGAAAATATGCATATTA
>UQNP01000101.1 GCA_900542385.1 uncultured Eubacterium sp. | reverse complement strand
CCCTGTCAATCAAATCACGAAGATAGTAAAAGCGATGTTCTACCACAAAAATGGTATATCCAGCGTGTTTAAGTTTCCCCATAATTTCGGCAAGCCGGTTTGTGGCGGCATAATCTAAATTGGCCGATGGCTCATCAAAAATATATGCCATAATTGCCTCCTGTCATCTTTATACCTTCACTTATAAATCGATTGTCCGTTTAATTTCCTGAATCAATTTTACAGTTAAAACTATAATATCACATTTTATCTCAAAACGCTTTACTTTACAATTAAATTAAACGCAAAATACCAAAAACGCTCAATAAAAAATCCGCTCTTTCATCTTGATTTTCTTTACGAATGACGTAAAAGCAAAAAATATGATACAATCAGGTTATTCAATCGCAGAATATAGCAGAATACTGCCGGACTTGTCAAGTCCTTCAGCAAAGGAGAAACTTTTAAATGGAAAACACCCCAGAGGATGTAAAACGATTAGAAGATGAATTTAAGAAATGTCAGAAGATATTGTCTGCTATCGGAGATAAAACACGCCAACACCTAATATGTACCATGCTCAACGGTGAATGCAGCGGAAGCCGCGTGGTCGATATTGCAAAGCGCGCAAATCTTTCACGCGCTGCTGCTTCTCATCACATGCAGATACTGAAATCTGCCGGTATAGTAAAAGACCGAAAAGAAGGTACCTTCATATACTACTATCTGAATCTCGATATCAGCGAATTGAACAATCTGATAACCTTGTTCTGCGATATAAAGGAACTTATGAAAAACGTTCCGGAAAGGAGTAACGAAGAACTTTAAAATGGATCTATCAAATGCAATCAAAACACGTCATTCCGTTCGCTCTTACACAGACAGACCTATCGAAGGAGAAGTGAAAGATCAACTCATTTCATGTATAGAGCAGTGTAACGAAGACAGCGGCATTCGCTTTCAGCTCGTAACAGACGAGCCCGAGGCCTTCAGCGGATTCATGGCTCGTTACGGAAAATTTTTCAATGTAAGGAACTATATAGCCGTCATAGGCAAAAATTCCGCTGATTCACAGCAGGCCTGCGGATACTATGGAGAAAAGATCGTTCTCACCGCGCAGGCCCTGGGCTTGAACACCTGCTGGGTCGCAATGACCTACAGCAAGAATAAAACGAAAGTTCACCTGGAAGAAGGAGAAAAAATTCTCTTCGTCATCGCAGTAGGCTACGGTACTACAGAAGGCGTTCCTCACAAGTCAAAGCAAAGAGATGATGTCATATTTGCAGACGGCCCGCTTCCTCAGTGGTTCATAGATGGGATCGACGCTGCTCTGCTCGCTCCCACAGCGATGAATCAGCAGAAATTCAAATTCTATCTGAACGGCAATAAGGTGTCTGTAAAACCTGGAATAGGCTTTTACAGCAAAACCGATCTTGGCATAGTCAAACGCCATTTTGAGATCGGCGCCGGGAGCGACAACTTCCAATGGGTATAAAATTACAGCAAAAGAGCAGCCATACCGGCTGCTCTTTCGTCCCTCTGATTTGACTATGATCTATACTTAATTTTTTCTTTTCAAGTCGTTTCCTCTATATGTCTTGTATATCCAACCCCTTTTATACTCTGCTTCATGCTTTTGCTTTCAGTGAGCTGAGCTGACGTCCTGCATTACATCATGCCGGGCATTCCGCCGCCCATGCCGCCTGCCATAGCAGCTGCTGCCGCATTGTCTTCTTCAGGTACATCTGTAATGCCTGCTTCTGTAGTAAGAAGCATTGCAGATGCTGATGCAGCGTTCTGAAGAGCCGATCTCGTTACCTTTGCAGGGTCAACGATACCTGCGTCTATCATGTTAACGTATTCTTCAGTAGCAGCATTGAAACCTACACCTTCGCCGCTGTCTTTTACCTGAGCAACTACTACGCTGCCTTCAAATCCGGCATTTTCAGCTATCTGTCTCACCGGCTCTTCAAGAGCTCTTACTATGATAGCTCCGCCTGTCTTAGCGTCGCCTTCAAGTCCTTCAACGTATTTTACAACTGCAGGAATAGTATTTACGAGAGCTACGCCGCCGCCGGATACGATACCTTCCTGTACTGCTGCCTTAGTGGAGTTAAGAGCGTCTTCGATCCTGAGCTTTCTTTCCTTCAGCTCTGTCTCTGTAGCTGCTCCAACCTTGATGACTGCTACACCGCCTGCCAGTTTAGCAAGTCTTTCCTGAGTCTTTTCTCTGTCGAAATCTGAATTTGTATTTTCTATCTGAGTCTTTATCTGAGCAACTCTTGCTTCGATATCCTTAGCATCTCCTGCTCCGCCTACTATTACAGTATTTTCTTTGTCTACTTTTACAGTAGCCGCAGTACCGAGCATATCAGTTGTAGTTTCTTTCATTTCGTATCCCAGCTCTTCCGAGATAACTGTACCGCCTGTCAGGATAGCTATATCTTCCAGCATAGCCTTTCTTCTGTCTCCGAATCCCGGAGCCTTTACTGCTACGCAGTCGAAAGTTCCCTTCAGTTTGTTTACGATAATAGTTGCGAGAGCTTCACCTTCCAGATCATCGCAGATGATGAGGAGTTTTCTGCCCTGCTGAACTACCTGCTCAAGAACAGGAAGTATCTCCTGGATGTTGTTTATCTTCTTGTCTGTGATCAGGATGTATGGATTTTCAAGAACAGCTTCCATCTTCTCTGTATCAGTTACCATGTAAGGTGAGAAGTATCCTCTGTCAAACTGCATACCTTCAACTACTTCAAGTGTAGTTCCCATGGACTTGGATTCTTCAACTGTGATAACGCCGTCTTTTCCAACCTTTTCCATAGCTTCTGCAATAAGTCCGCCGATCTCTTCGTCAGCAGCTGATACTGAAGCTACCTGAGCAACGCTTTCCTGGCTGTCAACTACCTGAGCAAGTCTCTTGATCTCATCTACAGCTACGTCTACCGCACCCTGTATACCTCTTTTCAGTACCATAGGGTTTGCGCCTGCTGCAACATTTTTGAATCCTTCTTTTATAATTATCTGTGCAAGAAGAGTTGCTGTAGTAGTACCGTCACCGGCAACATCGTTAGTCTTGGAAGCAACTTCCTTAACTACCTGAGCGCCCATGTTTTCAACTGCATCTTCCAGCTCTATCTCTCTTGCGATGGTAACACCGTCGTTAGTGATGAGCGGTGATCCGAATTTTTTATCTATAAGAACGTTTCTTCCCTTAGGTCCAAGGGTGATCTTAACTGTATCAGCAAGCTGATCCACACCTGCCTGAAGCTTTCTTCTGGCGTCTTCACCGTAATGTAATTCCTTTGCCATTTTAAAATTCCTCCTTACTATTCAACGATTGCCAAAATATCTCTATGGTTCATGATGAATACTTCTTCGCCGCCGTACTTAACCTGAGTACCGCCGTATGGTGAGAAGATAACCTTGTCTCCTACTTCAAGTTCCATCTTATCATCTTCCGTTCCCGGTCCTACTGCCAGAACTTCCGCCATCTGAGGCTCTTCCTGTGCCGAACCCGGCAGAACGATGCCGCTTGCGGTCTTTTCTTCCGCTTCGATCTTCTTAATAACTACTCTTGAGCCTAAAGGCTTGATTCCAAAACTCATAGTGTCATCTCCTTTACTTTTATTATGCATTAATATGCGGTCCCGGTATTACCGAAACCCAAGTTTATATCAGGGAAAACCCTTTTCGTTCTTTGTTAGCACTCTTTATTTATGAGTGCTAACTATAATTTACAGCCATTTCCTCGTTTTGTCAATACGTTTTTAAAATTTTCTTGTTAAAGATAAAATAAAGAACGGAAACGCTGTATATGCGTCTCCGCTCTCATGATATCTCACTGTAATACTTTATAAATACTATTGTTCTCAAGCTGCTGTTATCCTTCCCTTATTTCCCTGTTGTGGGTTATGTAATAAAAAAGATACTGCTGCGCGATCCCGCCGTATCTGCCGAATCTCTCTTCTGCCAGCGCCTCCATGGCTCGCACGTTGCCCTCGTCTATTCCGTAGAGTCTGTTCATCACTTTTTTAACCCACACATCTATAGGAAAGCTGTCTATCTTACCCATTGAGAAAAGGGATATGCAGTTTGCTACTTTAGGACCCACTCCGCAGTATTTTCTCAGCGCCTCCGATGCTTCTGCAGCAGTCACGCTGTCATCGCCGAGGGCATGGAGGCTTTCGATCCCTTCATCTCTGACTGTCTTTGCCGTCTCTATCAGATATTTTGCCCTGTAGCCCAGTCTGCACGGAGCAAGGTCATCCAGGCTCGCCGACGCTAAAACTTCAGGCGACGGCAGATCGAAGTATTTCTTTCCTTCGTACTCACCTGCCTCCTCTCCCAGATTCTCGGCCAGCGAATTTATACATTTTTTGATCCTCGGGATATTGTTGTTCTGAGATATTATAAATGAAATCAATGTTTCCCATTTGTCCTGATTGAGTATCCTTATTCCCGGCCCGTAAGCTATGGCGCTTCCTATCACCTCATCATGCTCTGTAAGATACCTCTTTATCTCTCCGTAATCCCTGTTCAAATCGAAGTAGTTTTTCCATATTTCATTGAATTCCTTTTCTCCGGAATTGTATATCTCAAGCTTCCTCTCATCTTCATGCCATTTTATCCTGGCCGGTATACCGTACGCTATCCCGCTGTAACTGCCGTCCTCGTTCCTGTCCCATCTGAAACACTGTCCGCAGTCGAATATCTGGTCAAGATCGAAATCATCCACACCTGTGACAGTAAAAACCTGATCTCTTTTGTTTCCCTCCATCTGCATCTCCTGTCATGTCTACTATATATAATGTACCTATATCACATCTTTTACATCTATATCTATCTTATTTACGTTGAAAGCCGTCATCTCCTCTATCTTTTTGGCGGTCCTTCGCTGAAACGCCCTTGCTCTGCCGGGCAGATCATCTATGTATTTCAGATTGACGATCATATATATGTCTATCCCGTCAGGCACCTGCGATATCATCACTTTTGCGATATCATATATCACGCTGCTTTCTCTGCTTACGCACTCCACTATATCAGAGAGAACTTTTTCCGATATCTTATACTCCCCCAGGTAGCTGTAGGTCGGTCTCACAACGGATTTCTCGCTGTAAACCCTGCGAGGTCCCAGCTCCTTAAGCAGCATCTTCATAGGCATCATAAAATATCCGGAAAACTGCCTCTTCAGCTGAAATGTAGGCGCCGGTATAACATGCTGTCCCATCTCATCACGCTGTTTTCTCGCCACGGCCCTCTCTTCTTTGGTGGTTATCTCCTCTATGAATATCTTCCTGTCTATAGGCGGAAGCTCGAGGCGCTTTACGATTTTTTCCACCATCCCCACAGAGGTACCTATGATGAGTATACTGGAAGGCTTCATCCTACCGAGGGCTTCTTTCACTTCCTGCATATGTTCATCCTTGGTGAAAAGCGCTGTTTTCACTGCTCCTACTTTAGTAGGCTGCCTTTTAGCGGATATTCCTGCCACAACTTTATTGCGGCATATGAACAGACCGTCATCTATTATACTTTCTATTTTTAATTCTCTGCACAGGTTCACAGCCTGAAAGCTTTTACCTGTGCCGCTCTTTCCTATAAGTGCATAAACTTTCATCTTGAATTCCTCAATAAGGTTTGTTATAATCAGTTTGTCGTTTAAAGATAATTTCAAAGGAGGTATTACAATGGCTTACAAAATTACTGATGCATGCCTCAACTGCGGTGCATGTATTGATGAATGTCCTACAGAAGCCATCTCAGCCGGCGATGCGTTCCACGTTATCGATGCAGATAAGTGCATTGACTGCGGAGCTTGTGCAGGAGCTTGCCCTGTTGGCGCTTGCGTGGAAGAGTAAACCGATAATGGTAACGAGAACATAAATCAATTATCAATGATAATGAATAACCGTTTCAAAGATGAAACGGTTATTTTATTATTTACTTTTTTATTTTGTTGTCCCTTTCTCCATTCATATGATACGCAAGGGAATACAGGCTGTCTGTGATATGCACGTTTTCTACAGCTACATGTCCCGGCGTCTCTATATCTACCGGAGCAAAATTCCAAAGTCCCCTGACTCCTGCAAAACACAGTTTATCCGCAACTTCCTGAGCAGCATCCTTCGTCGTGCATATGATTCCTATATCGATATCGTTTTCTTCGACAAACTCGACTATGTTTTCATAATCCATGACTTCGATATCGTTTATCTTAATACCTATAAGCCTTGGATTGATTTCAAAAATACCGGATACTATGAAGCCTGATTTATAGTAGTAAGTATGATTTACGATCGCCTGTCCGAGATTTCCCGCACCAACGACCACCATTTTATACTTTTTATCAAGACCGAGTATCGCGCTGATCTCTTTATAAAGACTTTCAACGCTGTATCCGTACCCCTGCTGTCCGAATTCTCCGAAATTATTCAAATCCTGTCTTATCTGCGACGCTGTATATCCCGTAAGATCACTGAATTCATTGGAAGATATCTTTTCGATCCCTTTTTTTCGCAGTTCTTTTAAGTAGCGTCTGTATCTCGGTAGTCTCTTTATTACAGCATTAGAAATCTTCGCATTTTTTTTCATCTATTATGCCTTAGCTTCTACATAATTTACGATATCGCTGACAGTCTGGAATTTTTCAGCATCTTCATCAGGAACTTCGATGTCGAATTCATCTTCTATAGCCATTATGATTTCTACAGCATCGAGAGAATCTGCTTCAAGATCTTTCATGAGATGAGTTTCCATCTTCACGGCATCTTCTTCAACTCCTAACTGTTCTGCTATTATTCCCTTGATTTTTTCTAATGTCATAATATACCTCCATTATTATAGATAATATAATTTACAAA
>UQNP01000100.1 GCA_900542385.1 uncultured Eubacterium sp. | reverse complement strand
ACAAAATGGATCACCGTTTTCCCGGCAACTTTCTAAAAATCTAACATACATTATATATATCACAAAACTAAAATACAAGAGTAATAAATGCCAATATATTGTTTCTCTAAAAATTACATGATATAATGCTGTTGTGTGACAATTCAAATTATTTTTTTTATTTCAACTGTAATGAGAAGAAGGAGAAACAAAATGAAAAAATTTATTGTAATGCTTTTATCTGCAATACTGTGTTTCGGTCTTGCAGCCTGCGGCGAAAAAGATACCACGCCTATAAAAGAAAGTGAAATTGATTCACTATACTCTAATCCGGACGATTTCGAAGGAAGAACATACGAATTTACAGCACAGGTATTTTCCGTTGAAAAAGATTCCGGTGCATATTACATTCAGGCCTTCCAGGATATAAATAACTACGGAAACAATACCGTTATCGTTTATGATAATACTGATACGACTATCAATACCGACGATTATATACGCGTAAAAAGCAGTGTCACGGGTGAATTCAAAGGCGAAAATAGTTTAGGCGGTGAAGTTACAGCCGTTCAGGTTCAAGCTGACTCGGTGGAAAAAATCACTGCTGCTGAGGCCTTCACTGCTGAAGAAACAATAGAATTGAACAGTACTGTTACGCAAGGAGATTATTCGGCAACCTTAGAAAAAGTTGACTTCACAGAAGATGAAACCAGGATATATATCACGATAACAAACAATTCATCATCAACATTTGACGTATACGCAGACCAAGGTGTAATAGTGCAAAACGGAAAACAATACGAATCTGAATACAATTACAACTATGACATAATGAGTACTGAAATACAAGCAGGCGCAAGCGCTGAAGGGATTATTCCATACACAAGGATAGATACTACCGGATTTACTTACTCATTTACAGGTTACGATGAGAATTTCAATGAACTGACCTTTGAATTCACCGTTCCTGCGTTAGAAGATAAATAACAATGAACTCAACAACACATATGCACGAAATAAACTCCCCCCAGTTACAAATAAAAAATTTTACAACTTTTGAGCAAAAGTCTACGAAAAAATGTGGGGAAACGGGAGGAAATAGAGTAATATAAAAACACATAAAAAACCCTCTGAAACATTGAAATTTCAAAGGGTTTTTTACTGAGACTGGCGCGCCATGAGGGACTCGAACCCCCAACCTACTGATTCGTAGTCAGGCACTCTATCCAATTGAGCTAATGGCGCTCGACAAGTCGTCGCTACACATTATACACCAATTGACAGTGTTATGTCAAAGAAAAAAGAGTTTCTGCTTATTTTGCCATCTTCTCTCTCATATTTTCCAGTACTTTCTTCTCTATCCTGGAGACCTGCACCTGGGATATTCCAAGTATCTTGGCGATCTGCTGCTGTGTCATATCTTTGAAATATCTTAGCATTATGACTTGTCTTTCCCTTTCTTCCAGGCTTTTTATAGCTTCTTTAAGATCTATGATATCTACGTTCTGCTCCTCTTCATATACATAATCGCCGGACTTTATCGCCTCGGGAGCCGCTTCATTATCGAAGCTCTCCATACTGGACAGCGAATCTATCGCTTCAAGTATCTCCATAACTCTTTCAGACGATATCTCCATCTTTTCCGCAAGATAACTTATCCTCGGACTCTTTCCGTACTTGTTGTAATATTCCTGCTGTATGGCTTTAAGATTTTTCATCTCGGTTTTAAGCTGACGGCTTACTTTTATCCGCCCGTCATCCCTTATAAACCTTTTTATCTCACCTAATATCATCGGGACTGCATACGTTGAAAACATTACATCAAATCCGGTATCGAACCTGTCTATCGCTTTGACAAGTCCCATAAATCCCACCTGCATCAGGTCCTCCGGCTCATAGTAACCTGATGCGTATTTCATTGCCAGGTTTTTTACCAGTCCTATGTTTTGATTGACCACTGTTTCCCTCGCCCTGTCATCCCCTGACTGCGCTTTTTTGATAAGACTGTATGTATCTTCCTTGGCAACATATTCATACCTGCAGCTCACCTGTCTACAGCTCGCCCGGTGAATCCAGATATTTTATCATCGTAACGGCAGTCCCTTTTCCCATTTCCGACTTTACACTGAGTTTATCCATGAAGCTTTCCATAACGGTGAATCCCATACCGCTCCTCTCTTCACTGTCACCTGTTGTGAACAGAGGCTCCATTGCCTTTTCAACATCCTCTATTCCCTTTCCGTCGTCCTCTATCTTTATGATTACTTTCCCTCTTTCAAAGATCTCACATTCCATCCTTACAAAGTGTTCCTCATCTGCATCTTTTTTATCATTGCAGCCGTATCCATGAATTATACTGTTGCTCACAGCTTCTGAAACAGCAGTTTTTATTTCCGTAAGTTCCTCAACTGTAGGATCGAGGGGCATTACGAACGCCGCTGCAACAGCCCTTGCAAAAGCTTCATTTTCGGCAGCAGCGCTGAATTCCGTTTTCATAACATTTCTCATATTTCAAACCTCCATGCAAATCTGCTCTTGTCCTTTCAAAAAATCTATTGCACTCTTTTCATCCTCACATTTTTTCACGAGTGAAAAAACTCCCGCCATTTCCAATACTTTTTCCGCAAGAGCACTGCATCCCGATATACACATCCTGCCCTTATTCCCGGACATTTTTTTATACCTCCCAAGAACGACACCGATACCTGAGCTGTCCATCATTTCGACATTTGAAAAATCCATGACTAAATCTATACATCCCGATCTTTTCATTGATTCATCGATACCTTCCCTGAGCCTTGACGCCGTGTGATGATCCACATCTCCTATCACTTTTACAACCAAAATATCTTCATATATCCTGAAAATCGCTTCCACTTAAAAACCCCCTTTTCAAAGACTAATATAATTATAGTCTCCTTATCGGGGGTTGTCCTTAAGAGAAAATGTCGAAATTCTTCTATTTTTATACTTTAAGCAGGATATATGTCGATTATTTCTTCAGCCTCCACCGCAGCAGCTATCAGCGCATCACAGTCAAGCCTGCTCTCAGAACTTTTTATCCTGTCAAGTTTTGGTTTTGTTACAGGGTGCTTCGGCAGGAATACGGTACAGCAGTCTTCGTAAGGCTGTATAGACGTTTCATATGTACCTATCTCCTGCGCCTTGTCCATTATATCCACCTTGTCCATAGCTATGAGCGGTCTCATTACAGGCATGGATACCGCTGCATCAGTAACTACCAGAGATTCCGCAGTCTGACTTGCTACCTGTCCCAGATTTTCCCCTGTTATCAACATACCGCATCCGTTGTTTTCCGCGATCTTCTGAGCTATCCTCATCATAAATCTTCTCACAAGAATCGTAGTTTCCTCCTCAGGGCAATTCTGCACTATCTGCTCCTGTATAGGAAGGAGATTCACAACGTGTAATCTGAATTTACCGCAGTAAACTGCTATCATCCCTGCCAGCTCTTCCACCTTTTCCTGGGCTCGCTGGCTGGTATAAGGAAATGAATGAAAATGAACTGCTTCTATCATCATACCTCTCTTGGCCATCATCCACGTCGCTACAGGCGAATCTATGCCTCCGGAGAGCAGGGAAAGTCCTTTTCCGTTAGTTCCGAGCGGAAGTCCTCCAAATCCTGCTATTTTGTCCTGATAAATATATGATTTATCGTGTCTTACATCAACAAAAAGCAGGCAGTCCGGATTGTGCACATCTACTTTCAGCACTTTGCATCCCTTAAGTACGGCAGCGCCTATCTGCCTGCTTATATCAGGAGATTTCACAGGGAAATTTTTATCTGCCCTCTTTGCTTCAACTTTAAAAGTTTTTATATGTCTCTCTTCTATAGCCTCAAGCATATACTCCACTGCGGCAGCGCCTATTGCTTCCATAGTACTTTCACATTCCACAGCGGGACTGATAGAAGCTACTCCGAATACCTTAGATATTTCCTTTATAACTTCTCTTTTATCGTTTATCACATCTGCTCTTACAAAAATAAGGCCCTCCTGACGCTTTACACTCACTCCGTCAAATTTCTTCAGAAGTTTTTTTATCCTTTCAACGAGCATCCTTTCAAAATACGGTTTATTCATCCCTTTTAAAGCAACTTCACCGCATCTTACGATAAAAATATTTTCATTATTCTTCATTTCCTTATCCACTTTTTTCTCCCGGTTACTTATCTTAAATATATCTTTCAGCGTTCACAGCAGCTGTTTATTTTATCTGAAGCTTCCAAGCTTCCTGAATCTTTTAACTGCACCGCACACTTTTTCTATAACTGTATCCGCTTCTTCCTCCGAATTGAAACGGCCTATGCTGAATCTCAGCGTCCCTTCTATCTCTTTATCCTTAAGTCCCATTGCCTTCAGCACATGACTCTGCCCTTTCTTATTTGAAGAGCACGCAGATCCCGTCGAAACGAATATACCATCCTGTTCAAGAGTATGCAACAGCACCTCTCCTCGCGTACCAAGGAACGAAACATTTAAAACAGATCCGCAGCAGCTCCCCGGTTTTTCTCCGGTCTCCTCAGGGCTGTTTATGATTATATCATCGATATTGTTTTTAAATCCGTTGAGCAAGCGATCCCGTATACGTTCCATGCGGTCTAAATCCGTCCCGATATTTTCACATGACATTTCCGCAGCCAGTCCAAAGCCCGCTATAGCCGGTACATTCTCCGTTCCCGACCGCATACCTCTCTCCTGACCGCCACCCTCTATAAAAGCCGGTATATTGACATCTTTTTTAACATAAAGAGCGCCTGCTCCCTTCGGTCCATGTATCTTATGCGAGCTTACCGAGATCATATCCGCATCTTTGGGCAGCGATATTTTCCCAAAGCTCTGAACAGCATCGCAGTGAAACAATCCCGGAGATTTTTTTTCTTTCATTATCTGCTTGATACGTCCCGCAGGCATCACTGTGCCGACTTCATTATTTACATGCATGATGGTAACAAGGATCGTCTTTTCATCTATACTGTCTGCCAGCTGCTCTTCGTCAAGACGACATTTTTCATCTACGCCTACATATACAACTTCAAATCCTTCGGATTCCAGCCTCCTGCAGCATTCAAGCACAGCAGGATGCTCCACTTTCGTTGTAACCACCTTGCTGCCATATCTTTTCATTGCTCTGACAGCGCCGAAAACAGCCATATTATCAGCTTCAGTGCCTCCGGATGTGAAATACAGCCTTCCGCCTTCAGCTCCAACTCCCATAGCCTTTTCCACCTGTCTGCGAGCCGTCTTGATTGCTTTTTCACTGTCCACTCCCAGCTGATACAGCGATGATGGATTGCCAAAGCTTTCATCCATGTAATCTATCATAAGCCTGGTAACCTCAGGATATTGTTTTGTTGTTGCGCTGTTATCCAAATATATCATCTGAATTCCCCCTTGCCTGAAAAAGGCGGATTTAAAAATCCGCCTTTCTGATATGCAACATCTATTGTCTTTATTTTGCGTAGTCGATAGCTCGGGTTTCCCTTATGACATTTACCTTGATCTGTCCCGGATATTCAAGCTCTGATTCGATCTTCTTGGAAATATCTCGAGCCAGGAGCGCTATGGAATCATCGCCTACTTCGTCCGGCTTAGCCACAACTCTTATCTCACGGCCTGCCTGTATCGCATACGACTTGTCCACGCCCTCTGTTGTATTTGCTATCTCTTCAAGTTTCTGCAATCTCTTGATATAAGATTCGAGAGTTTCCCGTCTTGCACCCGGTCTTGCTGCCGAAAGAGCGTCCGCAGCAGCTATGAGCACAGCCTCAACGGATTTCGGCTCATAATCGCCGTGATGAGCCGCCATACCGTTTATCACAGCTTCAGATTCCTTGTACTTTCTGAGGACCTCTATACCTATATCAACATGTGTGCCTTCTCTTTCATGGTCGAGAGCCTTTCCTATGTCATGAAGCAGTCCGGCTCTCTTTGCCAGAGTGATGTCAAGCCCGAGTTCTCCCGCCATAAGTCCCGAAAGGTGTGCTACTTCAATGGAATGTTTGAGTACGTTCTGTCCGTAAGATGTCCTGTATTTCAATCTTCCAAGAAGCTTTACAAGTTCCGGATGCAGGTTATGGATACCTACTTCAAATGTCGCCTGTTCACCTTCCTCTTTGATTATGGCATTGACTTCTCTCTCGGATTTCTCTACCATCTCTTCGATCCTTGCAGGATGTATCCTGCCGTCCACGATGAGCTTCTCCAGAGAAAGTCTCGCTATTTCTCTTCTCACCGGGTCGAATCCTGAAAGTATTACAGCTTCCGGCGTATCGTCAATGATCAGATCTATGCCTGTCAAAGTTTCTATCGCTCTTATATTCCTGCCTTCTCTTCCTATTATCCTGCCTTTCATCTCATCGTTAGGAAGAGGCACCACCGAAACTGTGGATTCAGCCACATGATCCGCAGCGCATCTCTGTATTGCGCCTGAAATTATTTCTTTAGCTTTTTTATCTGCTTCTTCCTTCGCCTTGCTTTCTATATCTTTATAAAGTACAGCCGCATCGCTTCTCGCTTCTTTCTCCACCTTCTGCAATATTATTTCTTTCGCCTGATCAGTGGAATACCCTGATATCTTTTCAAGTTCTTCAAGCTGTTTTTTCAGAAGATTATCCATCTCCTGCTGTTTGTTCGTGATGCTCTTTTCTTTATTTATTATGCTTTCTTCTTTCTTTTCAATATTTTCAAGTTTTCTGTCTATGGACTCTTCTTTCTGTATGAGTCTTCTCTCCGATTTCTGTATCTCGTTTCTTCTTTCTCTTATTTCCTTTTCCGCATCGCTCCTCTGTCTGTGAGCTTCTTCCTTTGCCTCAAGCACCATTTCTTTCTTTATGGTCTCTGCTCTGTTCTCTGCATC
>UQNP01000099.1 GCA_900542385.1 uncultured Eubacterium sp. | reverse complement strand
CGGTTTTAAAAATACGCATTGTCTGACCGTATCTTTCCACATTTTCATATTCTGTCCCGGTATGCCGAACATGATATCAAGATTTATATTTTCAAATCCCGCTTTTTTTGCTTTTTGATATGTATAGAAAGCATCGTTTTTGTTATGTATCCTGCCAAGAAATTCAAGCACATCGTTTTCAAAGGACTGAACACCGAGACTCAGCCGGTTGACGCCTTTTCTCAAATATCTTTCCATTTTCTCGTCGGAAAGTGTGGCAGGATTCGCTTCGATGGTCACTTCTGCATCTTTCACGATATTGAAATTATCCCTTAAACAATCCAGTATCCTTCCCATATCCCATTCCGACAGCATAGAAGGTGTGCCGCCTCCTATATAAACGCTGTCAACTTCCCTGTATATGAAATCCTCCGACCTCATTCTTATTTCGGCCATCAGCACGTCAGCATACTGCGACAGCTTCGTCTTATCGCTGCACCTAAAAGAGAGAAAATCACAATACCTGCATTTTCTCACGCAAAATGGTATATGGATATACAATCCCAGATTATTTGTTGTCATCATATTTCAATACCGCGGTAAACGCCTCCTGCGGCACGTCTACAGTACCGAACTGGCGCATTCTCTTTTTCCCTTCCTTTTGCTTTTCAAGCAGTTTTTTCTTTCTTGAAATGTCTCCCCCGTAACATTTCGCTATAACGTCTTTTCTATAAGCTCTTACCGTTTCTCTTGCTATTACCTTCTGCCCGATAGAAGCCTGAATCGGCACTTCAAACTGATGCATAGGTATTATCTCTTTGAGTTTTGAGCATACGAATCTTCCCCTCGCGTACGCTTTCGATTCATGCACTATCATGGAGAAGGCATCCACCAGCTCCTTATTGAGAAGTATATCGAGTTTTACTACCTTTGAAGGTTCATACCTTGAAAACTCATAATCCAAAGAGCCGTATCCTCTTGTCTTGGATTTAAGAGCGTCAAAAAAGTCGTATATTACTTCGTTTAACGGCATATCGTAATGCAGATTCACACGGTTATCCGTTATATATTCCATATGGAGCATTTTGCCTCTCCTGTCCTGACATAACTCCATAATATTGCCTACATAATCTTTTGGAACCATGATGTCCGCTTTAACCATAGGCTCTTCTATATGATCGATGAGCGCAGCATCCGGAAGATTTGAAGGATTCTGCACCATCTCTACGCTACCGTCATTCATAACTACTTTGTATATAACGCTCGGCGATGTGGTGACTACCGCAAGATCAAATTCGCGTTCAAGTCTCTCAACTATTATTTCCATGTGAAGAAGCCCTAAAAATCCGCATCTGAATCCGAATCCAAGAGCTGTTGATGTTTCCGGCTCAAAGTGAAATGCTGCGTCATTTACCTGCAGTTTTTCAAGAGCGTCCTTTACGTTTTCATACTTCTCGCCTTCTGCCGGATATATACCGCAGTAAACCATGGGCTGTACTTTCTTGTATCCCGGCAAAGCTTCATCTGCCGGCATATCATCAAGAGTCACTGTATCTCCGACTCTCGCATCTGCCACGCGCTTTATACTCGCGCATATGTATCCAACTTCTCCGGCTCTTAGCATATCCCTTTCCACATGTCCCGGGGAATACACACCTACTTCCGTCACCTCATACTTCTTTCCGGTGTTCATCAGGCGTATTATATCACCCTTTTTCACTGCACCGTCAAATACTCTGGTGTACACTACTACACCTTTGTAATTATCGTAATACGAATCGAATATAAGAGCTTTTAACTTCCCGTTTTCATCTCCGTCCGGAGCAGGTATATCCTCTACGATTTTTTCAAGGAGCTCTTCGATGCCTGTCCCTTCCTTTGCTGAGACAAGAGGCGCGTTTTCCGCATCCACGCCTATTACGTCTTCTATCTCCTTTTTCACTTCATCCGGTCTCGCCGACGGGAGATCTATCTTGTTGAGCACCGGTAGTATTTCCAGGTCTTCATCCATAGCAAGATATACATTGGCAAGGGTCTGCGCTTCTACTCCCTGCGTGGCGTCCACTACCAGCACCGCTCCTTCACAAGCCGCAAGACTTCTTGAGACTTCATATGTAAAATCCACATGTCCCGGCGTATCTATAAGATTGAATATATATTCATTTCCATCCTTTGCATTGTAGACGAGTCTTGTCGTCTGCAGTTTTATCGTGATCCCTCTCTCTCGTTCCAGATCCATGTTGTCCAGAAACTGCTCACGCATTTCCCTCTTGGATACCAGCCCTGTTCTCTCTATTATCCTGTCAGCTAAAGTAGATTTTCCGTGGTCTATGTGTGCTATAATGCTAAAATTTCTTATAAACTGTTTGTAATCTTTCATATGTGCCCTCAATATCGTAAATTCCGGTTTTCACCATACGCCTATTTTATCTAAAAACCCTTTAATTTTCAACATTTAAAACTAAATTTCCCCCATGCCCTGTAGTTTGCAGACATAAATCATCCAAAAACAGTATTCCCGCTGTTCCTGCAAAAAAAATCATGAACACTATCAGCACTTTTAATATAGTATGCTTCAAACCTTTTCTCCTCCAACCTTTTTTTATTTAACGAAGATCACTGTTTCTCACCTTTGATGACGTTAGCCATCGCTTCGGCAAAATAAGACGCAGATGCTCTTGCTTCCTCTATGGTATTTTTATTGTTGCCCACCTCAAGCAGTATAGCCTTATTGCTGACAAAGCCGTTATATCTGTATTCCTTTTCTATTATAGCTCCTCCAAATCCGTCATGAACGCTTTCCGCTGCCTGACTCACCTTCTTCGCGAAAGCATAGAGTTCTACATAGTTTTCATTCCCACGTCCGACAACGAGACTGAATTTAGCAACTCTTTTACCATCTATCTTTATATATTTCCCTTCTTGAGCAGAAGATGCCGCCGCATCTCTGTGCAGATCAATAACGTAATCGGCTGTAGGATATTTTTTCATCAAACTCTGGATCGTGTTAAGCGATCTTCCGTAGGATTCATTGTACGACGGTCTGTCGTGCACCGTCTTATCATGGATGACTTTTATACCTCTCTTTTCCAATTCTTCCTCAAGCACCGTACCGACATCGCGCACCGTTCCTTCCTCAGTTTCACGATGATAGTTGCTTTCACTGTAAGGCATATACGATTCAGTGCTGTGAGTAT
Source organism: uncultured Eubacterium sp. (assembly GCA_900542385.1). Lineage (GTDB taxonomy): Bacteria > Bacillota > Clostridia > Peptostreptococcales > Anaerovoracaceae > Lentihominibacter > Lentihominibacter excrementavium. The sequence goes on along the minus strand of UQNP01000099.1, from coordinate 3,708 downwards.
GATATATTATTACAAGAGGATCCTCTGATACAGGAACGGCTTCATCGCTTTCAGCCTTATCTTTTTCTGCCTTTTTATCGGATTTTTTTACACTCTGTTCATTTTCTGAGGTCTCCTTATCATCCTGAATCTCTTCGTCTAATTCATGCTCTTCATCTTCTTTAGCTGTTGTGATTACTTGATTTATACACATCATCCCCAGCTCCGTTTCATCTATAACAGCCGCTTCAAGAGCCGAAGACGTATTTACTTTCAGAAAAAACACGGTAGAAAAAATAAATACCGCTAAAGCAGAAAAAGTTATCATCCTGTTCTTCTTATCCATAGTTGTCCTCCGAGAGTTTCTTCCTATGAATATATGCCGGGGTGAACTGTTTTATTTATACCATTTGCAATTATATCCGAAAAATCTTTTATTATCATATCTATATCTGTCGAAGTGACTATCATCTGTCTTCCATATTCTTCGATATATTTCTCAACTTTTTGCACATCCTCATCATTTGATTCAAAGGCATCCCGTATTATCGTAGATGCATCTATCACAGTAGGCACACCGACAGCTATCACCATCGCTCCTGCAGTCTCTTTATTTATCCATTTTCTTCTGTTTCCCATGCCGCCACCGGGAGATATCCCGGTATCCGTCAGCTGTATAGTCGTGCTCAGCCTCTCTATATTTCTGGCAGCAAGGGAATCCACAGCTATTATTATATCCGGTTTAGAGATTTCCGCGGCTTTCTTTATGATATCAGCAGTCTCCATTCCTGTCGTGGCTGTAACTCCCGGCGTTATACAGCTCACATTTGATATTCCTTCTTCTGCCTCCATTCCCAGCAGCTCAAAAATATGTCCCGTGACCCTTATCTTTGAAGCAGTCCTTGGACCTAAAGCATCTGGGGTAACTGTATCGTTTCCAAGACCCACCACCATAAACTTCAAAAGCCTGGGCAGGTTTTCACCATCCTTTATAAGCTCTCCAAGCTCTGAGGCAATCGCTTTTTCCGTCATATCCTTCACACCGTCTCTTTCTTCCAGAACTCCGCCTGCTTCTATGGTTATATAGCATCCTTCCGGTTTTCCCATCCTTTCGGCCCCCTGCTTGTTCAGTATCCTTATCCTTGTCGCTTTCACATCTTCTCCATATACGATATTTTCTACAGATATATCTTCATCCTCTCTTTTATCAGTCCCTTCACTTGCTTTGCCGAGCATCTCCCGGCACTCTATCGCCAGATCAGTTCTATACTTTATCATTTCAGCACTATTCCTTTCTAACAGGATTTTTCCCTTGCAAAATACCTTTTATTCATATATACTTATTTTGTGATTTTAGGCTATAAATAAAGAAAGTGGGGTAAATTTAATGGCAAACATAAAATCAGCGAAAAAAAGAATCCGTGTTATCGACAAGAAAACCGCAAGAAACAGACGTATCAAAGGTCATCTCAAGACTATACTCAAAGCGTACGACGCTGCTCTTGAAGCCGGAGATATGGAAACTGCAAAGGAAAAGCTGACTTTAGCGGAGAAAAAGCTCATGCAGGCTGCCGCTAAACACACTATCCACAAAAATGCAGCAGCAAGAAAGGTTTCCAGATTAACTAAGAGATTCAACAAGGCGAACGCCTAAGTCTCACCCGTCCCCACCGGTGCATAAGTTAAATGCACAAAGATGAGCAATGAACATAATAAGTTCAGAAAAAAGATGGATGTGTCTCCCATCTTTTTTTGTACCATCAGAAAGGAGCTCCCCATGTCAGGGAGACAAAAAAGTATGCCGGAAAATTCCGGCATACTTTTTTATATCGATGAAAATATATCTGTTTTATCTATCCATAGGCTCTCTGTATCTATAGCTGCCGGCTGACTGTTCATTGGCAGTCTGCCCGCGTTCTTTGCCGATATACTGAGATGAATCAAATGCCAGTATAAGCAAAAATATAAACGGAAGCAAAACGAGTCCGACAGTAAATCCCGCACCGTGCCCGAAGGCTTTTGAAACCTTATTGTAAAAAATTATATCTAAGATGAGTATCACTATCATGCTTGCTACAAGCAAAAACAGACCGATATAAAATGTTGAGCTGCCTCCCTGCAGCACCGACATAACAGCGCCGTACATAGTAACGGAACTTCCTATGACAGCCACGATACTAAGTACGATCATGATTGCAAAGATCGCCGCTTTCCAAAACAGCTTATACATCACATACATATTATACACAGGGATCAGTATTTTCCATCCCTTTTCCCCTGCTTTAGAAAATATGCGCCACCAGGCTACGATAACTGCAGCGACAATAATGACAGAGAATATGTAATAACCAGCGCCAATCTCCATACCCCCTGTTCCATAATAATCATAAGAATAACTCATAAAACTTCTCCTTCTTCTTTCTAAAAACCCATCCAATCAAATAGATTATACTTTATATATTCAGATCCCTTCAAGCATGTAAATCTATCGCCATTCTATTTTCTTACCCTGCTTTTTCCACTGATTAAATTCTGCAGCAGCAGTAAAGAGTGCATCTGAAGAAGAGTTCAGAGCCGTTTCGCACGAATCCTGTATTACTCCGATGATGAATCCTACACCGACTACCTGCATAGCTATATCGTTTGATATTCCAAGCAAGCTGCACGCAAGCGGCACTAAGAGCAGCGATCCTCCGGCAACACCTGAAGTGCCTGCTGCCGAAATAGCAGCTATAAGGCTGAGCAGAAATGCTGTAGGTATATCTACGCTTATTCCCATAGTATTCGCCGCTGCCAGGGAAAGCACATTTATCGTTACAGCCGCTCCTGCCATATTTATCGTAGCCCCCAGCGGTATTGATATAGAATATTTTTCTTCATCAAGTCCAAGCTTTTCGCATAGCTCCATATTCACCGGGATGTTTGCGGCTGAGCTCCTTGTAAAGAATGCCATTATCCCGCTGTCCTTTATACACTTCAATACCAGCGGATAAGGATTCTGTCTGATATTTAAAAATACTATTATAGGGTTTGTTATAAAAGCTACGAACAGCATACATCCTACGAGTACAAGTATTATCCTGCCGTAAGATGCCATTGCCTGTATACCTACCGTTGACACAGTAGTAAACACCAGCCCCATTATACCGAAAGGCGCACAGTTGATAACCCATCTGATAGCTGTAGAAAGCACGTCTGATATGTTTTCGATAACGTTTTTCGTGTTATCTGAAGCTGACCTCATCGCAAGACCGAATATCACTGCCCAAACAAGAACGCCTATGTAGTTCGCCTCAACTATAGCTCCTATAGGGTTGCTGACTGCATTTATCAGTAAAGATTCCAAAACCTCCCCTATTCCCTGCGGCGCCGACCCTTCAGCCGTTTCGCTCAGCACCAGTTCCGACGGGAATATATAACTTGCAGCGACCGCTGTAAACGCCGCAAGAAGCGTACTTATCGCATACAGCAGTATTATTCTCCCCATATTGCTGCTCTGTCCCTTCTGATGGTTGCTCAAAGAGTATATCACTATGAAAAATACCAAAAGCGGAGCAAGCGCTTTAAGTGCTCCTACAAACATATCGCCGAGTATCCCCAGCGGAACACTTTTCGGTAAAACCAACCCCAGTATAATGCCTGCAATGAGACCCGCTATTATACGTTTTACAAGACTTATACTGTTCCATTTCTTTAAAATCTTCATCTTGTATTCCTTCCTCTACCACT
>UQNP01000098.1 GCA_900542385.1 uncultured Eubacterium sp. | reverse complement strand
AAAAATCACATCTGCATTATTAAAGTCTTTAATAATATCAAGTGCTTTAATCTGTTTCAGGTTAAAAGCAGGTCGTATTTACCTTTATACAATATAATCATGAGGATAAGTTTATACTTTGATTTCCAAAACTTATGCACTAACTTTTATCTTTACAAAAAAGGGGGTGTTGATCAAAATATGTACAGACGAATCCGAGATCTGAGAAACGATCATGATATGACTCAAAAGGAGCTGGCAAAAATTCTGGGTATGTCTCAGACGGGATATTCAAAATACGAGACAGGGGAAAACGACATCCCTACAGAGATCCTGATAAAACTATCCAATATCTACGATGTCAGTATAGACTATCTTTTAGATCAGACTGATTCAAAAAAAAGACATAAATGAAAGGAACTGTTAAATTCTTAAATCCAATAACAGTTCCTTTTTATTATCCTATGTATTTCCCGGAAAATCCTGTTCTATTCGATAATGACGCCGTCTTCATCCACCATTATCCCTGCATCGTCAACTCCGGGTATATCCATCTCTTCTCCCGATTTATCAGCATCGTCCTTTTTGCTGTTTATGCTGTCTAAGAGCATACCTTCAACTCTGTCCATGACATCGGGATTTTCTTCAAGATATTTCTTCACGTTTTCTCTTCCCTGTCCTATCCTGCTGCCGTCAAAGCTGTACCATGATCCGGCTTTTTCTATTATTTTGGCGTCTACTGCACAGTCGAGTATATCCCCGGACTTTGAGATCCCCTGACCGTACATGATATCGAATTCAGCCTGTTTAAAAGGAGGAGCCACTTTATTTTTTACTATCTTCGCTTTAGTCCTGTTGCCTAAAACGTTATCACCTGATTTTATACTTTCAACTCGCCTTACATCTATCCTCATGGACGAGAAAAACTTGAGCGCTCTTCCTCCTGTAGTGGTTTCAGGATTGCCGAACATTACTCCGATCTTTTCTCTGAGCTGATTTATGAAAACTATCGTAGTGTTAGTCTTGTTTATGATACCTGCCAGCTTTCTGAGAGCCTGCGACATAAGTCTTGCCTGAAGCCCTACTGTGGAGTCTCCCATAGCTCCATCTATCTCGTGTTTCGGAACCAAAGCTGCAACTGAATCGACTACAACCAGATCTATGGCGCCGCTTCTGACGAGCATCTCAGCTATCTCGAGAGCCTGTTCACCGTAATCAGGCTGCGATACCAAAAGCTCGTCCACATCTACACCCAGATTTTTCGCATATTCCGGATCAAGAGCATGCTCCGCATCTATAAAAGCAGCTTTTCCGCCGCCCTTCTGAGCCTCTGCTATCATATGGAGCGTAAGGGTCGTCTTACCTGATGATTCAGGTCCGAACACCTCTATTATCCTTCCTCTCGGAACTCCGCCTATACCTGTTGCCATGTCGAGACTTATTGAGCCTGTGGATATAGCTTCTATATTCATCATGGCGCTGTCATCGCCCAATTTCATCACAGCACCCTTGCCAAACTGCTTTTCTATCTGCGACAGCGCGGAATTCAACGCTTTTTCTCTGTCGCTGCTGTCTTTACTGAGATTTATCGATTTCTGCTTTCCAGCCATTTGTTACCTCCGTTCGTGAACATTTGTTCTTTTAATAATGATACCTCATAATCTCTTCCCGGTCAAGAGAATTATCATCATTTTAACATCACGAAAGTTTATTGTCAATATTTTCCATATTTCCGGATCTACAGATCTATATATTCTTGTTTATCATATCCAGCATGGAAAGAAGCGCATAATGCCTGTTCCACTGCCTGTTTACATTCCTCATCTGTACCTTTCGGCATGATTTCTTATCTCCGCAGATAAGTCCTATATATACTAAACCTACAGGTTTTTCTTTCGTTCCGCCTCCTGGTCCTGCTATACCGGTCACGGAAACACATACATCACTGCCGCTTACTGATTTCAGACCTTCTGCCATCTCAAGCGCAGTCTCCTCGCTGACAGCTCCGTATTTTTCAAGAGTTTCTTCTTTTACTCCAAGCTCCTGCACCTTTGCTTCATTGCTGTAAGTCACAAGCCCTCTGTCAAAACATTCGGAGGCCCCTGCAATATCCACTATCGAAGAAGCGAACATACCTCCCGTACATGATTCCGCACAGGAAAGAGTCAGTCCTTTGTCTATCAGCTTCTTGCAGACAACTTCAGCCAGCTCCTCATCGTCACAGCTGAAAATATATTTTCCCAGGCGTTCTTTTACTTTTTCAAGCATATCATTTACAGCAGCTTCTGCTTCTTCACGTGTTTTACGCTTTGATGCTATTCTGAGAGAACATTCCCCTTCCTTTGCATATGTCGCAAGCGTAGGGTCTGTCTGCCCGTCTATCATATCCATCAGCTCTGTTTCCAAAGAGGATTCTCCTATACCGAAAAATCTGATGATCCTGTAGTAAAGCGCACCCTCCGACATCCTTTCAATGAAAGGGACCACGCTTTTTTCAAACATTCTCTCCATCTCTCTTGGCGGTCCTGGCATACATATTATATATTTACCTTCGTTTTCCAATGCAAATCCCGGAGCTGTACCCGCATCGTTGTGAAAAACTTCTGCCCTGGAAGGCATTATCGCCTGCTTTCTGTTGTTTTCAGTCATCTTTCTGCCAAGAGTCCCGAAATATTTTACTATTTCGTCCAGAACATCATCCATCATGACAAGCTCATCATTCATCACTCTGCACGCTATCTCCTTGGTCAGATCGTCCTGAGTCGGTCCAAGTCCTCCGGTCGTTATCACCATATCGCATTCTTCAAGGGCTTTTTTCATGGTTTCTTCCACTCTGTCAGGATTATCTCCCACCGTATAGTGATACATGACATCAAATCCAAGCATATTCATCTGCTGAGAAAGAAAAACTGTATTGGTATTTACTATCTGTCCGAACAGAAGTTCTGTTCCCACACTTAAAATAGCTGTTTTCATTTCCTCATCATCTCCCATCCCTACATAGAAAACAATTTTTTGTTTTTAACGATATACTCTGTACCGGAGATCACCGTCATTGCAAGCGCTATCCACAGGAAGATCGTGTCCATAGGAAGATTGAATCCCAGCAGGCTGAAAGGCCAGTTTTCCATAATGAGCAGCGGTATCGCTATCATCTGCGTTATAGTCTTTATTTTACCGGTAGTTCCGGCCGCTATCACTATTCCCTGAGCTGCTGCCACCTGCCTCATACCGGTTATTATGAATTCTCTGCCGAGTATAACTATTACCATCCATCCTTCCACATCACCTGTCTGCGCAAGACATATCAATGCAGACATAACAAGAAGTTTATCTGCAAGAGGATCCATAAGCTTACCGAAATTCGTGACCAGATTATGCTTTCTGGCTATTTTCCCGTCCAGCATATCCGTAAGAGCCGCCAATATGAATATAACGGCAGACGCATATCTGTAGTCCATAAGATATACTACAATAAAAACAGGGATGGCAAATATCCTTCCCATCGTCAGCTTATTAGGTAAATTCATATCATTCCTCCATTTCCCCGACTAAATCGTAATCAAAAGCGTCTGTTATTTTCACTCTCACCATATCTCCCGGTCTCAGGTCTCTTTCCGCTGTAAATATTACAGTATTGTCTATATCAGGAGCGTCGTACTGCGTCCTTCCCGTATACGCTCCGGAATCATCTTCTCCCTCGACAAGCACATCAAAAATTTTGCCTTTCTTTTCTTCATTCACTTCGCGGGATATCTCCATCTGTCTGAGCATTATTGCATCAGCTCTTGCAGTTTTGACGTCTTCATCCAGCTGATCAGGCATTTCTCCCGCAGGAGTTCCTTCCTCCTGGGAATAAGCAAATACTCCCAGACGCTCAAATCTTTCTTCTTCCACAAACTCTAAAAGCTCTTCAAAATCCTCTTCACTCTCGCCCGGAAAACCCGTTATCAGCGTAGTTCTGATATGTATATCTTTTATGCTTTCACGCAGTCTTGCGATCGTTTTTCTTATGCTGCCCGGAGTGGAACGCCTTCTCATAGCTTTGAGGACTCTCCCCGAAATATGCTGTATCGGAATATCTATATAACTGCATATCTTTTCATTGGATGCCATTACCTCTATAAGTTCATCGCTTATTTTATCCTCGTAGCAGTACATCAGCCTTATCCATTTTATTCCCTCTACACCGCAAAGTCTTCGCAGGAGCTGCGGAAGCACGAGTTCCCCGTACAGATCCAGGCCGTACCCTGTCACATCCTGAGCGATCAGTATAAGTTCTCTGCATCCTTTTTCGGCAAGAGATTCCGCCTCCTTTACGATATTATCCATCGGTCTGCTTCTGTAATTTCCTCTTATCTGCGGTATCACGCAATATGCACAGCGGTTATCACAGCCCTCAGCTATCCTTAAGGTGGCAGTATACGGAGCATCCTTTGTCTTGCGCGCCGAAAATTCCGTAAATTTTTCAGGCTGGCAGGAAAAGACTTTCATTCTTTCTCCGAACTTAAAATTCTTTATCATATCAGGAAGCTTCTCATAATCGTTCACTCCCAGGAATATATCCACTTCCGGCATTTCTCTGTAGAGCTCGTCTCTGTATCTTTCAGAAAGGCACCCCGACACTATAAGTATTTTTTCATCACCGAAAGCATTCTTGCACGATGCCATCTCAAATATCCTGTCGATCGATTCTCTTTTAGCATCATTTATAAACCCGCACGTATTTACGAGCATCACATCTGCATCCTGCACATAAGGTGTTGTTTCGATCCCTGCATTTTCGCAGATACCTGCGATCCCCTCAGAGTCATTTGAATTTTTCGGACAGCCTAATGTGTCTATATATATTTTCATTTCATATCTCCGTCTTCTTCTGCATCTTTCATGTTTTCCAGATCCTCTTCCGATATGAGTACCTGTCTTGGTCTGCTTCCGTCTGCAGGTCCGACTATCTGCCGCTCTTCCATTGCATCTATTATTCTTGCCGCTCTGTTGTATCCTATTCTGAATCTTCTCTGAAGCATGGATACCGACGCCTGCTGAGCGTCCACGACAAGCTCTATTGCATCAGGTAAAAGCTCATCCTCCATATCTTTATCATGTTCCGAAGACAACGAGGAATTGACTTTTTCTATCGAGCTCATCACATTATCCGAATAATCCGAAGAATCATCTGCCTGCGCCTTCACAAAATCTATCACATCATTTACTTCTCTATCTGATATGAACGTTCCCTGCACTCTTAAAGGCTTTCCGCTTCCAAGCGGATTGAAAAGCATATCGCCCTTTCCCACAAGCTTCTCAGCTCCGGACATATCCAGTATGGTCATCGAATCATGATGCGATGATACGGCAAACGCTATCCTGGACGGTATATTCGCTTTTATAAGACCTGTGACTACATCTGTGGACGGTCTTTGTGTAGCAACTATCAGATGCATGCCCGCCGCTCTTGCTTTCTGCGCCAGCCTGCAAATAGATTCTTCTACCTGAGATTTGGATACCATCATAAGGTCTGCAAGCTCATCTATTATTATTACGATCTGAGGCATCACATTTTCTTCTTCATTTCGTTCCATTACTTTGCTGTTGTATCCGGATATTTCTCTCACGCCTTCTTCTGCAAATCTTCTGTACCTCTCATCCATCTCCGCTACTGCCCAGTTCAGTGCAGCTGCTGCCTTGGACGGCTCTGTCACTACCGGTATGAGAAGATGCGGTATACCGTTGTAATTTGCAAGCTCAACCACTTTAGGATCTATGAGTACCAGCTTCACCTCTTCAGGTGTTGCCTTATACAAAAAGCTCGTTATTATACTGTTTATACATACGCTTTTCCCCGATCCTGTAGAGCCTGCTATAAGCAGATGAGGCATCGATTTAAGATCAGCAACTATAGCGTTTCCTTCTATATCCTTGCCCACGGCAAAACTGATCTTGGACTCCGATTTTTTGAATGCCTGAGATTCTATGATCTCTCTTATCGTGACCATAGTGTTTTTTTCGTTTTCTATTTCGATCCCTACTGCCGGTTTCCCCGGTATAGGCGCTTCTATCCTTATGCTCTTCGCTTCCATATTGAGAGCTATATCGTTTGCAAGATTTGTTATACCGCTCACCTTTACGCCCACATTGGGGTGTACTTCATATCTTGTGACTGTCGGTCCCTGTGTTACATTTGTGACTTCCGCATCTATATTGAAGCTGTGAAGTGTATCTTCAAGCTTTTCCGCCTTCCTTCTGAGTTCGTTCTCACTGCTCATGTTGGCATTCGTTATATCGCCTTTTTTCAAAAGTTCCACAGAAGGGAATTCGTAATCATCCGAGGAAGTCTCACTTACATTGAAATCTTCTTCCTTCAGCGTCATTTTTGCAGCTTCCGCCTTGGATATCTTTTCCTCGGCAGCTTTCGGCGAAAATCCTCCTATTATTATAGGCGTTTTTCTGAATTTTTCCCGCTCAGATTCAGAGGAAATATTTTTCTTGCCGGATTTTTCATCCTCAGAATCCATTTTATTTTTTTCGGATCTGAACATATTGATGAAATCCGTTTTTTCAGGACTTCTCTTTTCTTCCTTCATATAGCTGAGTATTTTCTTCTGTCCTTCTGAAATATTCCCCTCTGATAATGAATCTACTGAATCAAAAACATCACCCTGACGCGACTGCTCCATATTTTTTTCTTCCTGGAGCATTTCCAGCTTCATCCTCATGTAATCCTCTTTTTGATGAAGCTCCTTTTCCTTTATACGCGCTTCCTTCTTTTCGTCATGCTGCTTCTTGCGAAGCTTTGCATTTTCCATAAACCTCGATACAGGAGTATTCATAAGGAGCAAAAGACACACCGCTATAAACACTATGGAAAATATATATAGACCGGGTATGCCGATAAGTTTTACTATGAATCCCCCTACCGTCATACCGAATACGCCGCCGTCATCCAAAACTATTCCATTGCTGTAATGCACCGAAATATCGCTGAATCCAAATTCCGGAGCGTCTGCACTTATAAATCTTGCAGAATT
>UQNP01000097.1 GCA_900542385.1 uncultured Eubacterium sp. | reverse complement strand
AAGGGATAGTATCCTTTCCGTTATCACATGGAAGCCTACGAGCTGTATCGCCGTAAATATGAACATGGATACCACTGCAGCCTGACCTGCTCCGATAACATCTGATGTGCTTCCTATGAACAGTCCTCCAAACCACGTGCTCAGTCCGAACTGGTCTGCAATTACAGCTATTATTACAAGCATTGTAGTAACAGCTATGCTGAGACCTATATAAGCACCAAGGGAAAGAAGTATCCTGTGTTTTCCGGCAAGCTGCCCTATAGACAGCGCCGCATATACCTGATATATGCTCTTGAGAAGAGACAGTATCAAAAGAACTATGACTTCTATTGCAAGCAGCACATATCCGTGATTTTCTTCCCACGCTCTCCTTATCACTCCAAACATTTCCGGAAATATTCCTACGCTGTTTATTCCTGCAAGTATCATTATAGATAAAAACGCTATTATGATACTGCCTATAACTACTATAGCAGCAACTATGCCCTTTGATGTTATGAGCTGCCAAGGCTTCACAGGAAGTGTATGCATCAGATATCCCTCATCTCCGAGAAGGCCCTTGTAAAATCTTAAAATTATCATAACAACAGTCGCTACAACAAGAGCTACAAACACAGCAAAATACATTATGCCTGTGATTATCTCCACTATGCCCACTATTGTATTTATACCGTTGCCGCTGTCTATTACAAGATCGCTCAGAAAATTTATGCTCAAACTGAAGAGCACGCTTACAGCTATCAATGCAGCCCATATGACTGCCATCATTTTTATGCTCGATCTTATTTCATACTTTATCAGTTTACCTGTCATTCTTCTCTACCCCCCCCACATTGAACGGCACCATTCTGAATGTGTCTTTGAACACATCATCTATGGATTTGCCTTCTTTTTCTTTTATCTCGTCGACCGTTTCATGTCTCACTATCTTGCCGTTTTTCAAAAATATCACTTCATCGAGTATTCTTTCTATATCGGATATGAGATGTGTGGAAATAACTACCGTGCCTTCTTCATTGTAATTGTTTATGATAGTCGTAAGGATATAATCTCTGGCTGCCGAATCCACCCCTGCGATCGGCTCGTCGAGAAGATAAAGCTGAGCTTTTCTGCTCATCACCAGTATAAGCTGTACTTTTTCTCTCGTGCCCTTTGACATGGTCTTTATCCTGTCCCCACCATCTATATTCAGAGCCGCACACATATTTTCCGCTTTTTCTCTGTCAAAATCCTTATAGAATTCATCAAAGAGTCCAAACACATCTTTTACGTTCATCCAGTCATCAAAATACGGTTTATCCGGAAGATAACTTATTATGGATTTCGTATAAACTCCAGGCTTTTCACCATCTATATAAATATCCCCTTTTGTTGGTCTTATAAGACCGTTCATCAATTTGATCATGGTTGTCTTTCCGCTCCCGTTGGGGCCCAAAAGACCTATCACTTTGCCTCTCCCCATACTGAGGCTCACGCGATCAAGCGCCAGCTTTCCCCCGAAAGCCTTGCTGACATCTCTGAATTCTGCCAATGCTCCCGTTTTCATTTCTCTTCTCCCTCTCTTTCCTTTATCATATTAACAACATCTTCAGCGTTATAGCCGATAGCCGCCATCTCTTTTATGAATTTTTCTATACTCTGCTTAGCTATGGTTTCCTTCATCCTCGTCACCAACCCTTCATCTGTTGTAACTGTTCTCCCCGCCGTTCTGTTCGTTACGACGAATCCGTCATTTTCCAGTTCGCTCAGCGCCCGCTGCATCGTATTGCGATTAACTCCCGCATCCTCAGCCAGTTCCCTGACTGTGGGAAAAGAGCCTCCCATCATATACTTTCCGGCAACTATTGCTATGATGAGCTGTTCTTTGAGCTGCGGCCATATAGGTCTGCTGTCATCAAGCTTCCATTCCACGTTCTATCCCCCTCCTTTTACCTTTTTGTATATCTCTTTGTCATATTGTCTTGTTGTCCTACGCGCTTAAGACAATATCAATATATACCATGTATCTGTTTTTTGCAATACCTTTTTTGATTTTTTATAATTTATTTCAAGCCGGTGCTTTATGGCAATTTTCTGCTGAATGGATATTTCCCCTTGACTCTCATTTTTTCACTGTGCTATAATCAGCGTAATTTCAGCATTTACCATAAAGCTGAAACAGCTAATAGTTTTCTAGGGTTCCGGCATACAGTCACACTCTATGCGCTGGTCCGAGAGAAAACGACCTTTCAAATAAAAGAAAGGTTACACGGAGGGAAAAAAGCCCGGGAGAAGCAGCGACATACTGCTTTTTCTGGGTTATTTATTTGATACGAACGATCCCGACACTAAATAGACAGGAGGTATTGATTTGAACAGCAACAACATCAACACGACTTCAAAAAAAGAAAATACGATAGCCTGGGTATGTCTCATAGCCGCAGGTCTCATTGAAATAATCTGGGCTTACTTTATGAAACAGTCATACGGTTTCACTAAACCCGTTCCTACGCTTATAACCGCATTCTTTCTTTTCCTCAGTTTTTTTATGCTGGAACGCGGTATAAGGACCTTCGGCATAGGTCTTTCCTATGCTGTATTCACAGGAATAGGAATCGCAGGCACTACACTGCTTGGAATATTTTTCTTGGGTGAAGGAGTAAGCGCCGCAAAGCTCATCTCCCTTTCCATACTTGTTATAGGAATACTTGGATTGAAATTCTGTGAAAAAAACGATGATGACGATAAAGTAAAAGAGGAGGCCGATATAAAATGATGTGGGTACTGCTGGTTTGTGCGTCTTTCTGTGAACTGGGATTCACAGTCTGCATGAAACTCTCCGATGGTTTCAAAAATAAAAAATTCACGATTCTTACCGTATTGATAACAGCCCTGGGCATATTTCTGCTTTCCACTGCAACAAAAACGCTTCCTTTAGGCATAGCTTACGCAGTATGGACAGGACTCGGCACCGTTTTTACGGTCATATTCGGTATACTGGTATTTCACGAAAGCCGGGATGCAAAGAAGATATTTTTCATGGTAATGGTGATTATCGGAGTCATCGGACTTCGCCTCTGCTCCTGATCAGACAAATACATACTGCACCAGCATCATATAGCAGACAGTTCCTCCCGCTATGGACAAAAGCATCTGCCTTTTCCACATATGCAGCAGGACAACTGCCGCTATCGATATGAGTTCAGGAATACCATGACTTTCTGAAAAAACACTGACATCTTTCATGCAGTATACTATCAAAAGGCCGAAGACCGCCGCAGGCAATACCTTTCCGAGATACTGCATGTATGCCGGCGTTTCCTTATCTGCGGGAAAAACAATAAAGGGCAGAAATCGCGTGAGCATTGTTCCAAGCGCCACCATTCCTATAGTTACAAGCTGTTCGGCAAGAGTCATAGTCATTTTTTCAAACCGCCTTTCTCTATATTATTGCGAAGCAGTGTAAGCATACTGAATATAGCTATCATCGAAGGTATTATAAAATCATCTGCTCCGAACACGATAAGACATATGAGCGTCAGACCCAATCCTATGATTGCGCTCGTATGTCTCTCATCTTTAAGCCACTGCTCCATAAATATCACAACGAACATCGCCGTCATAACAAAGCTCAGCCCTTCAGTATCAAAGGCTATAAGTCCGCCGAAAATGCCACCGAGAGCAGCTCCCGAAACCCAGTACAAATGATTCAGCAGAGTCACAAAAAACATGAACCAGCCTCTATCGACATTTTCCGGTATATCTGCGGTGTAATTTATGGAGAAACTCTCATCGCACAATCCAAATATAAGATAGACCTTTTTCCACCCCAGACCTTTGTACTTATCAAGCATGGAAATGCCGTAAAACAGGTGTCTTGCGTTGATCATCAGCGCCATTGCAAATGCCTGCAGAGGATCGAAGGCTCCGAGCAGCATATTCACTGCAACAAATTCTACCGATCCTGCAAAAATAATGAAGCTCATAAGCATAGGGTACCAAAAACTGAAGCCTGAAACGTTCATATATATCCCGTAAGTCAGCCCCAGAAACCAAAAACCGGCAAAAATGGGAACGGTATATGGGAATGCCGCTTTCAGTGCCGGCATATATTTACCGTTCCCTCTGTGCTGTACGGTTTCATCTGTACTATGCTTCGTTTTCCTGTTTCTGCTGTTTTTCAACAATCTCATCTAAAACCTTTCCAATATCTTCATTTATGCAGATCGCTCTTTTGCTTATCTCTCCCGGACATACGGATTCTCCTGAATTTATGCATACATACATTGCCTCATCGTTTCGCGCCGTCATCTGCCAGAAAGGATACTTTATAATGCCGGGAGTATTGTATCCGACTCCCAGCTCAAGAAACATTATCTTTCCGTTTCCCCTCGAACGCAGAAATTCGCTGTAACGTTCCGCGGCTTTTTTCCATCCTGCATCCTCTACAAATGTATTGTCTGACCTTAAGTTCATAGTCATAGGCTTTCCGCAGACCGGACATACAGGCACAAATTCAGAGGGTACTGACATTTTGATATTATTTCTTTCCCTTATCTGAAGATTTCCATCTTCTCCATATACAAATCCCTGCGCTGCTGCCATACTTCTTATAATATCTTCGTTATCATAAGTCTCATTGTGGCACGGTACGCTGCACTGAAGCAGCCCGTAGTCGCCCTGAGTATAAAACAGCCTTTCTTTATCAAATCCTGCCTTTTGAAAACAGTGATCCACGTTGGTGGTGATAACAAAATAATCTTTATTTTCTGCGATCCTGAGCAGATCACTGTATACTGATCCTGGTATCTTGGCATAGCGATTGCACATTATGTATCTGCTCCAATAAGCCCAGTACTCTTCGAGAGTATCATAAGAGTAAAACCCTCCTGAATACATATCATGGAATCCATACTTTTCCTCAAAATCGTAAAAGTATTTTTTGAATCTCTCTCCGCTGTATGTGAATCCGGCCGCAGTAGAAATTCCCGCTCCGGCTCCTATCACCAAAACATCGGTTTCAGTTAAAGTTTCCTTAAGCCTTTCGATATTTTCTGCGTATGTTCCTGTATCATTAACTATCTGTCTGCTCTTGTACATAATATCACCTCTCTGGCAGCCGCAAATCATTTTAACACTGCGGCGGATCAATTTCAATTTTCTTCTTTAATATCATCAGCTTTTTCATTTCCCTGCATTTATAATTTTAATTATTTACAGCTGCTGTACAAGTACGCACTTTTCTGTCACTCGGTAACTTTTCTGTTACCTTTGTGTGGTTTCAGGGGATGTATTGAAAAATCATATATTAAATATCAAGCCTATCGCTACACCTATCGCTGCTGTTACTGCATATCCCACAGCTTTTCGCCACATCTCACCATCACGGGATTCAAGTCTTTCTATCTGCTCAGAATGGACTCTCTGTACCTGCGCCATCTGTTCAACAGAAGTTGCAAGTCTCTCAACCGATGACGTCAGATCATGTATCCTGTCCACTGTTCGTTCTATATCAGCAATACGATGGTGTATTCTTTTATGCTCATCCTGCATCCTGCGGACGAATTCTTCATGTTCCGCTCTCGTTATCGGTTGATCCATTTTCAATACCCCTCCTATGCTTTGACTATCCTTATCCTGACCGCCTGTATCCCATAACCTGTAACACCGGCATATCCGTTTACGTCAGAATTGTTATAGCCCTTGACCCACGGCCACCATTTACCTCCGGCGTACACCTGGTATTCTGCCTGATAACCCTCTTTTCCATCGAGATACATCTGCAGCTTATCCACATTTCTTTTTTTGTTTCCTGCAAAATTCTCACCATATCTGTCCTTTTCTCTATCAGTCTGCCATTCAAACCAGTCGGAGCCGAGCTCATGAAATCTGTATTTGAGCTTGCCTACGCTGGCAGCTTTGCCCACGGTGTTCGCCTGGAGAGCTGTCATGTTTTTACCGATAACTCCGGCATAACCGTCAGAGTTGCTCGTGTTGCAGTTTAGGATCTCACCAAGCCAGCCATTGCAGTAGGATCTGTACTTTACATCTATCCCTGCCGGAGCCGGATTCTTGACTGCTCCGCTACCGCTTACAGACGCCGACCCCATTTCCGCAGCTATCATATTCAGAAATCTTGTCCAGCCGAGAGCCATAGTTCTATGCGGACAGTTCTTCCCGGACCAGTCCTTATGCCTTTTCACTCTGCTTATTCCCCAGCCTTTCTGCTTAAGCAGCTTAGCTATGTATGCGGCTGCATTCTTTTCAGCAGCTGTGAATCTGCTGCCTCCGGATCTGCTGTAGCATATTTCTACTCCTATGGATTTTCGGTTGCCGTTTCCTGAGCCGTCTCCTGCATGCCATGCGTTTCTATTATGCGGTATGCAGTGGACTACTTCTTTATCATCAACTGCATCGTGAAAGCTCACCTGATTGTTGTTGCTTCTCATGTACGATGCTTCATTTCTTGCGCTCGCATCGTTTGCTGTATTATGTACCGTTATATAGCTCGGCGTCATGCTGTAGGGACATTTCCTGCTGTACTTGCTTGACGGCACCCACATATTTACCTCTTTATATGCCATTATTCCGCCTCCTTGTCATAACCGTTATCATCGTCATCTTCTGTTTTCTGGTCTGTTCCCATTTCGGCATCGACATTTTCCACTCCAAGCTTGAACGCTGTCTTCGTATCATCTCCTGCAATAGCTGCTTTAGTGAAGCTGTTGTTTTTCCACCAAGCTATAAGTGCTGTTATAACAGTGGCGCCGAGTGAAAATAGCTGATAGATTGTGTCGTCCGCAATATCAATAGTTCCTTTTCCCATAATGGCAAGCACCTGATTTACAAGAGCAAGTATCAACACGATAGTTCGCGCTATAGTTCCGGATGTAATGTTTTTCATTTTTTATATAATGCTTTCCAGTTGATATTGTTTCTACACTTTCACCTGAATCATCAACTACCTGAAGACCTGAAATCTTTATTATCGCATCATTTTTCATTTAATATTCCTCTATATTAATTCTGTTTGTTTCATCTATCCGGAAAGGC
>UQNP01000096.1 GCA_900542385.1 uncultured Eubacterium sp. | reverse complement strand
TATGGAGATTTTAGTTTTTTTTACGGGAGCTGCTGGCTATTCTTTAATTGAATATCTTTTCAGAGGATATACTCACTGGACCATGACGCTGACAGGCGGCGCATGTCTGCTTACATTCTACTGCTATTTAAAAGTAAGGCGTGATGCTTCCATGCTGGCAAAAGCTGCGGCAGGCGCACTGATAATAACGGTATTTGAATTTTTTGTCGGCATCGTGGTGAATATGTGGTACGGATGGGATGTCTGGGATTATTCAGGTAAGATGCTGAATATACTGGGACAGGTATGTCCTGAATATTCACTGGCGTGGTTTTTGATATGTTTTACTGTGCTGGCAGTTTCGGAAGGTATGAACAGCACGTTTCATGCGCTTCAGCGGGGAATACATGTACGCTTTAATAAAAATACTAAATCATACAAATAATTTCTTTAAAGCGCAGCATCGATAGCTTATAATAAAACAAAAGATGATATACAAGCTGTACGAAGGAGATATGCTAATGGTCGATTATAAAAAATTGCAGAACGGAAGCGATATAAGAGGGGTAGCTGTCTGCGGAGTGGAAGGCGAGGAAAAAAATCTCACTGAAAAAGAGGCTGCCAATATAGCAGAAGGATTTGCAAGATGGCTGAGAGAAAACAAGGGAAAAGAAAAAATTTCCGTAGCTGTCGGAAGAGACTGCCGTATATCCGGTCCTGCGCTGCTTAAGGGACTGGCCGAAGGGTTTGCAAATGTAAAAGTCACAGTATACGACTGCGGGTATGCGTCAACTCCAGCTATGTTCATGGCGACACTTTTTGACGATATAAAGGCTGATGGAGGGATCATGATAACGGCAAGCCATCTGCCCTTCAACAGGAACGGGTTTAAATTTTTTACGAAAGAGGGAGGTCTCGATAAGGCAGATATATCCGCGATACTAGGCTACGCTCAGGAGGCTGAAAGAGGCGGAAAAAGGGCGCAGGGACAGCATGAGGCTGCTGAGAAGACAGGCGAAGATCCTGCTGGATCGAATGTGATAAAGACTGATTTGATGTCTCTTTACTCCATGCACCTTAGGAATCTTATAAAAAGAGGAACGGGTGGAGATGAAAATCCCCTTGACGACATGAAAATAGTAGTTGACGCAGGCAATGGCTGCGGAGGCTTCTTTGCCGAAGATGTTTTGGCTCCTCTCGGAGCAGATATATCGTGCAGTCAGTACCTTGAGCCTGACGGAAATTTTCCAAACCATGCGCCGAACCCTGAGGACAAGGCGGCCATGAGAGCTGTTTCCGAAAAGGTCGTATCCTCGGGAGCTGATTTCGGAATAATCTTCGATACTGATGTGGACAGATCTGCGGCAGTGGATGCCTCAGGAAAAGAAATCGCAAGGAACGGTATAGTAGCCATGGCTGCGGCGCTGGTTGCAGAGGATCATCCTTCCTCTACCGTAGTAACGGACAGCATCACCAGCAGGCAGCTCACCGGATTCATAGAAGGCGAGCTGGGACTTAAGCATCTGAGATACAGGAGAGGCTATAAAAACGTCATAAACAAGGCGAAGGAGCTGAATAAGGAGGGCATCGACTGTCATCTTGCTATAGAGACATCGGGACACGCGGCGTTCAAGGAAAATTATTTCCTCGATGACGGGGCATACCTGGCAGTCAAAATAGTAATCAAAGCTGCCAATCTCAAGAAAGAGGGAAAATCTTTGGAAAGCGTTCTCGCCGCTCTCAAAGAGCCGCTTGAAGAAGATGAGATACGGATACCGATAAAGGGAGAGGATTTTTCAGCTTATGCCGACAAAGTCCTTGATGATCTTGAAAAATACTCAGAGTCTGAAGAGGGAATGTCATTAGAGAAGCCTAATTATGAAGGCGTAAGGATAAATTTTGATCTTGGAGGATGGTGCCTTGTGAGAAAATCTCTGCACGATCCGATCATGCCGGTGAATATGGCATCGGATAAAAAAGGCGGCTGCTCTGTAATACGTGAAAAACTGCGCGGGTTTTTACGTCAATACGAGAAGCTGGATACAGAAGGCAGGTTATGATCATGGGAAGCGAGCATTTTGTTACGTGCGGTCAGATGAAAATACTGGAAAGGCGTGCCGACGAGAATGGACTTTCCTATTATCAGATGATGGAAAATGCAGGGAGAAGAGCTTCTGAGATAATAGAGGAGAAGACGGTTCGTGCACTGAGCACGAAAATCGTCAGAAACAAGTTCGTTGGCTCTGGTATTGGAACCGGTGGAAGTTTTAGCGGCAGCCTTAAAGTGGCGGAAAGCACCGATAGATTCTACGGGAAAGAAAGATATTCCGCACTTATTTTCTGCGGTAAGGGCAACAATGGCGGAGACGGCCTGGTTTCGGCGAGAATACTGCGTAAAGCAGGGTGGAGGATAACTGTGATCCTCGTTGACGGAAAGCCGCGTACTGAAGACAGCATTGAAAATTTCGGACTTCTGAAAGGACTTGATGTCGATATAGAGGATATGAGCGTCAACAGCAGAGTGCTGATGGACATGAAGGGAAACTATGATGTGATAATCGATGCAATATACGGTACAGGATTTCACGGAAAACTGAAAGAGAATGCTCTGAAAGCAGCCATATACATAAATGAACGGAGCAGAAGCGCTGAAAATAAAAGAGCCGGATACGGCAAAGAACAGAAAATACCAATTGTGTTTTCACTCGATATACCTTCCGGCCTCGGCGGAGATGTCACGTCGGAAAAGGAGATCGATGCTATGAGTATAAAAGCTGATTTTACTATAGCGTTTCATGCAAGAAAGCCTGTGCATATCCAGAAATTCGCCGGCAAGTTCTGCGGAG
Source organism: uncultured Eubacterium sp. (assembly GCA_900542385.1). Classification (GTDB taxonomy): domain Bacteria; phylum Bacillota; class Clostridia; order Peptostreptococcales; family Anaerovoracaceae; genus Lentihominibacter; species Lentihominibacter excrementavium. Next base: position 4,281 of record UQNP01000096.1, on the reverse strand, counting down.
AGACGATAGTGGCGGATATAGGAATAGATGAAGACAAGCTCTGGAATGTGGAGCTGTAGCCGGTATTTGACTATATTTTGAAAGAAAGATCAAGAGGCAGATAATCGAGATTATCTGCCTTCTTTTTCGTTTTTCTTTATTTCTTTCCACAGCTTTAAACTCTCCTCGGGAGAAGAAACCTTCTCGTTCCCGAACACATGAGGATGGCGGCGGATCATTTTTTCCGATACGCCCTGTATGACATCTTTCATGGTGAAGCGATTTTCTTCTGATGCTATCTGCGCATGCATCACGACCTGCAGCAGCAGGTCTCCCAGTTCTTCGCAGAGATTTTCATCGTCTTTTTTGTCTATGGCGTCTATGACTTCTCCTGATTCTTCAATAAGACATTTTTTCAGACTTTCATGGGTCTGCTCTATATCCCAGGGGCAGCCGCCGGGAGCGCGGAGCTGTGATATTATTTCGATGAGATCGTCAAAATTGTATATTCTGTTCGTGTCGCTGCAATCATAGATTTTCTTTGAGTTTGCTGTTTTCGAGGTCTTGTTCATTTTTTTCTCCTTTCTTCTGCGGAGTAGGTAGCTGTGATATAACGACTGCAAGGAGCATTATTATACAGCCTGCCGTTTCTCTTGCGGAAAGACGTTCACCCAGTATGAGAAAACCGAATACGACAGCCCAGAGAGCTTCGGTGCTGAGCACCATGGAAGCTGCGGTAGGATTGGCGTATTTCTGTCCTGCGACCTGCAAAGTGAAAGCGATGGCTGTGGACATGATCCCCGTGTAAAGTATGGAAAATCCGGCGCCGTATACAGCTTCGAAGGAAAGCGTTTCATTGAACAGCGCGAATATCATGCTTATGATGCCTGCTACAAAAAATTGCGCCGCTGTCAGTTTGACGGCGTTTATCTTAGGTGCAAAGTGGTTTATGCTGAGTATATGAAATGCCCAGAAGACAGCACCTGTAAGTATTATCAGATCGCCCTTTTCTATGTGGAATTCCGAAGTTACACAGAGAAGATAAAGACCTGCTACTCCCAGAGCAACGCCGATCCAGTTGAACAGACTTGTTTTATGTTTGAAAAACATACCTATAACAGGTACCAGAACTATATAAAGGGCTGTGATGAAACCTGTTTTTCCTGCGTCTACGGAAACGAGCCCCACCTGCTGCATGTTCATGGCAAAGAATATGAGAGTCCCGCACACGAGACCGCCTTTGATCAAGGTTTTTCTTTCTTCTTTTTTCTCCTCTTCCGATATTTCATCGTTTATGGCTTTCACAGATGATTTCCTGCTTATGATCATATATACGATGAACAGTGTGAGAGAGCCTGTGAAGGATCTGAATGTACAGAAATAAAAAGGCCCGATGGAATCCAGACCTGTACGCTGGGCGACGAAAGCAGAGCCCCATATGATCGCTGCCAGCAGCATATATAAAGTTGATTTTATCTGTATTTTCATATTATGATTTCACCCTTTCCGCAACGGGTATTATATCAGATTGCGAAGACAATGACAATTGTACATATAGGGTTTATGGTTTTAATTTATGTGTTATAATATTCATTGATCAAAAATAAAATTTTGGAAAATGAGGACGAAGATGAAATCGAGGATATGTCTGATAAGACACGGCATAACAGAGGGAAACAAGAGAAGACTGTACTACGGACACGCTGATATTCCTCTTGCGCCGGAAGGAGTGGAAGAACTGAAAAAGTTAAAGGACGCCGGTATATATCCCAATGATGATGACGCATCCTACTACACTACCGGACTTCAGAGGACCGAGCAGACCTTTTCCATAATATACGGAGAAAGGGAACATTCCAGGATAGACGGACTTCGGGAAATAAATTTCGGAGATTATGAAATGAAAAGCCACGATGAGCTGAAAGGGTCGGAATACTACAGAAGCTGGGCCAAAGATAATACAGGCAGGATGGCGCCGCCGAACGGAGAGAGCATACAAGGTTTCGCAGAGAGGATAGTTCAGGAATTTGAAACCCTTAAAAATCAGCATTTTCTAAAGGAATTGGCTATGAGACATTCGGGAAAGGAAGCCATGTCCATAGTAGTCTGTCACGGAGGCAGCATCTCGGCGATCCTTGAAAGTATATATCCGGGAGATAACGAAAGCTTCTACAGATGGATACCGGACCCGGGGCATGGGTACATACTTACGCTGGAGGACGGCGTTTTTACAGATAAGGAAAAGTTTTGACAAAAAAACGATGCGGGGCATAGCCCTGCATCGTTTCCGTCGTCATTATATTCACATTTATTTAGGAGAGGGGGTTGTTCCCTTGGTGTGAGTATATAATAACGCTGAAGTATGCAGATTCGGAGTTTCGTATGTGAAGAAACGCTGAAATAGATGTGTCGCTGAAGCGAAGACAGATTGGGTCAGAAAGGCAGAAATAAAATATGAGAAATGACAGGATTCTTAGGATATATACGGACGGAGGATGTTCCGGCAATCAGAACGATGAAAACCTCGGCGGCTGGGGAGCGATTTTAGAATTCGGGCAGGCCGTCAAGGAAATCTACGGGAGCGAAAAGAATACGACCAACAACAGGATGGAGATGACAGCTCTTCTTGAAGCTTTCAGGGCTATAAAAAAAGAGGACCAGGATATCCATGTGTTTTCAGACAGCAGTTATCTTATGGAATGTTTCAGAGAAAAATGGTACGAGAAATGGATCCGCAACGGGTGGAAGACCTCTTCCAAAAAGCCTGTTGAGAACAGGGAGCTGTGGGAAGCTCTGCTGCCTTATCTTCAAAAACACAGGATATCCTTTTTCAGGGTTAAAGGACACGTTGATATAAGGAAAGGCAGCGCTAAGCTGGATAAACTGTACAGTGATTTTATAAAATGGAACGGAGACGGATTTTCCTACGAGGATTTCATCTATGTGACCGAAAAAAACAACAGAGCGGATGAACTTGCAAATGCAGGCATAGACGCCCTCAGAGAAGAATCAGGTCAATAAGGACGGCCGATAAAACGGATAATAAATAAATTCCTTCGGTATATTATATATATCGGAGGATTTTTTTATGGAAAAAAAGCATGGAATGTGCAGGAAAATTTTAAAGATCGGCTTGTGCGTGTTCATAGCGGCGGCAGCAGCGGCAACTGTGTTAATACCTCCTTTTGAAAGAAACAGGGCAGAGGATGCAGAAGATGTAAAAGAGGCATATGATGAAAATGATATGAAAGTGATAATATCCCTTGGAGAAACATCGGAAAGCGTTTTTATAAGCTGGTCTGAGCCTGATAATAAAGATTTCAGCATGGGAGAGATAAGCATCGCAAAAGTTGCAGAAAAGGGTGCAGGCAGTGACAGTATCAAGGAGCTGAAAGCAGAGAAAAGAAGCATACTCAACAGCGGACATGTAAGATACTGGATAGAAGTAAAAGGACTGAAACCGGGCAGAGAATATCAATACACCATAGGGGACGGCAAAATGACAGCATACGAAGGAGAGTTCAGGACCGTGAGAGATTCAGGGACGATACGTTTTTTATATCTGGGCGATGTACAGTTTGAAGATAGCGCTGCGGAGTATGAAGAGTGGGAACGGATGACAGAAAAAATATATGAGGAAAACAATGATATAGATTTTGCTGTGATAGGAGGAGATATGGTGAATTCGCCTACCGATTCGTATCAGTGGGATATGTTCCTTGAGCATTGCGGAGTTTTTTCAAGGCTTCCTCTTATGACGGTGTCAGGGAATCACGAAGGAGTCAGCTCCAACAATACGTACAAGAAGATCTTCGCCATACCGAGCAATGGACCGAAAACTTCGGATAATGTCCTCGACGGAGAATTTTACTGCTTTGACTGCGGGGAAGCCAGGTTTGTGATGATGGACAGTTCATTTCTCACCGATGACAGGATGGAGGCGATAGGACGGCAGGAATGGAAGGCTGTGGAAGGATCGGTGGAAAAATGGCTTGGACATACTCTGGATTCCGGCGGCAAAGAATGGCTGATCACAGTAGTTCATCATCCGGTATACGGGATGCATGAAGGTGATTATGTTTCCCGCAGGATAAGAAGACTATGGGCTCCGATAATGGAGAAGGGCGGTGTAGATATGGTGTTTTGCGGACATCAGCATATGTATATGAGAACGAAAAATATAAACGGAATAGTATATATCATGGGCAATTCCGGCATGAGGACCAGTGAATATTACAACGGACATAATGCACCATTTTACAGCAGAGCTGTATACGGCGGCGGACCAAATTATCAGATAGT
>UQNP01000095.1 GCA_900542385.1 uncultured Eubacterium sp. | reverse complement strand
GAGAAATATCAGCAAACTCTTCCTTCAGATGTTTTTTTGTTTCCTCATTTTGATCGCATACGAGGATCTCATTCCCCTCTGCAGCCCCTGAGTTGATATATCCGGAAAGTATGGCTCCTCCCATATTCCCCGTACCTATAAATCCTATTCTCATATCAGCACCATCCGTTTCTTATATATCAAATATCCTATTTACCTATTGTTCCGATAAAGAGCGTACCCTGTGCAGTTCCGGCAAGGCTGTCCTTTATTATATCTTTTTTAGAACCATTGAGAAGTATCATAGGTATGCCGAATTTGTTCACCATGGACGCGGCCTCTATTTTTGAACTTATGCCTCCCGTACCAAAGGAACTGGTTTTCCCTATCTCTATCGAGCCTGCAAGTCTGTCGGCATTTTCAACAAGCTCTATCAGCTTTGCATCTCTGTTGCTCTTAGGATCCGAATCGAACACACCGTCTATATCGCTCAGTATTATCATTAAATCTGCATTCCAAAGGCTTGCCGTCAGAGCCGCAAGAATATCATTATCTCCTATTTTTATCTCGTCTACGCTAACACTGTCGTTTTCATTTATTACAGGAACGACACCCTCGTCTATAAGTGTGAACATGGCATTCCTTATATTCAGTGTTCTGTGGGGATCATCGAAATCATCCCGCGTCAGCAGTATCTGCGCCACGTGCATATCATAATCGGCAAAATACTCTTTATACGCCATCATGAGTTCCACCTGACCTATGGCGCACAATGCCTGCCTGTAATTGATATCTTCCCTTCGGCTCCACTTGTTTATGGCTCCGACTCCGCAGATGCCTGCTCCCGAAGATACCAGTATGACCTGCTTTCTCATATCAGTCAGCTCTTTTACCTGCTCCACTATGTTATGTATCACGTCTTTATTGACAGAGCCTTTTTCATCCGAAAGAACATTGCTTCCGATCTTTATCACTATTTTTCTACTGTTACCGATAGTTTCTTTTAACTGTTCCATATCTATGCCTCCCGCTGATTTTAAATTATACAACAACTGCAAAAAAAGGTAAAGAGAACAAAGCGTTCAGATGTCTTCTGTAATAATAAAAAAGGCCGTCACATGATGATATACACATGTGAGCAGCCTTTCTTCCCGTATACTTTCGCATACCTTATCTCGGCTCTACGATGAGTTTTATAGCAGTTCTTTCTTCCCCTTCAATCTCTATATCCGTAAATGCCGGCACAGACACAAGATCTATACCTCCCGGTGCTACGAAACCTCTCGCTATAGCTATAGCTTTCACCGCCTGATTAAGCGCTCCGGCTCCTATAGCCTGGATCTCCGCACCTCCCTTTTCTCTTAGTACTCCGGCCAGTGCTCCTGCTACTGAATTTGGATTTGATTTAGCTGATACTTTTAGGATTTCCATATTTGATTCCTCCCTAATCCATAAAAAATTACATATTATGCTTTAAATTTTTTCGGGTTTTCCCTCTTCTAAATACATTATATAGTCCTCTTTTATTTTTTTACATTCCTTTCCTTCGACAAATTATTACGCCTTTCGTCATTAAAAAGTTTTTTACTCATTTTTTCGACTTTTACTTGATTTTTAATACAAATTATCCTATACTTTAACTGTGGTTATCCCCCTGATAACCTCATTAATCTCTAATCCCAATACCCCTTTTAACAAAAGCGACCAGTTCTGGTCGCTTTTGTTTTACACTCCTTTTTTCTGCATCATATATTCCTATTTTTTTCTTTAACTTGAAAGTACACCTTGTTATAATAAAGCTATGAAATATGTGACAAAACCTTTTAAAGAACAAATATACAGCAGCAGCGTTTTAGATTTTTATTTCAGCGATATGAAAAAAGGAACGCTCGATATAGAAACTACCGGCCTCGATCCATCGAAAAACAAATTCATACTGGGCGGACTCTGTTCCTTCGGCAGCAAACAGATGCGCCAGGTTTTTGCACAGTCCAGAACAGAAGAACGCGATGCCATTGAACGTTTTATTCATGAAATGTCGCAGCTCGATATGGTCATAACGTACAACGGCAGACATTTCGACATACCGTTCATAGAAAAACGATTCACAAAGTTTTTTGATGAAAAACTTTCCATGCCCTACAACCTGGACCTGTATCTCGTTCTCAACGGACACTCTCCCATAAAAAAATTCGTGCCGAATTTAAAACAAAAAACAGTCGAAAATTATATGGGACTATGGCAAAGCAGAACAGATGAAATATCAGGGGCAGAAAGCGTAGAACTTTATAATACATACGAAAAGACCGGCAGAGAAGACCTTGAATCAAAAATACTTCTGCACAACAGCGATGACGTGATACAGCTTACACGCCTTCTTAAAGTCATAAGCAAAAGTGATTTTCACAAAGCCATGTTCTGCCTGGGGTTCCCGACAGGGCCTCTAACAGTGAACAAGATCTCTTTTCAAAGGGATTTCATGACCGTATCGGGGATACAGCGAAATATTTCAATAAATTACATAGGATTTGAATTTAAAAATTATCCGGTTGAAATACATTTTGATTCAAATAAATCAGCTTTTTCACTTAAATTCCCCCTCATAAAAGATAAGGATATGCTGATAGCGGATCTTGATGCAGCCGGTATAGACAGTGCAGAATTTGAAAAATACCCGAATTACGGAAGCGGATTCATTGTACTTAAAAACAATTCAGGTATAAATTATATGGAGACAAATCATTTTGTAAAAAATTATATACGATATTTCCTCGGAAATATTTGATAAAGAGTTGAAGCTCAAAAAGAAAGGATGTTTTTATCATGGATTTTACAGACAGTATACGGAAAGTGAAAAAAGACAGTTTTATTATGGCTTCTCTTCCTGAAAAAGTAAGGAACAACGCATTGGAAAACATTGCACATGCACTGAAAAACAACAAGAAGGCCATATTCGAAGCTAATCAAAAAGATCTTGAAGCCGCAAAAAAATCTTCGCTTCCCGCTCCGATAATAAACCGTCTTGTATTCGACGATCACAAAATGAAAAGCTGTACTGACGGTATCTATGACCTGATAGATCTGGAAGATCCTCTGTTCAAAGATCTCCTTAAACGAGAACTTGACAAAGATCTGACTCTTACAAAAACAACTTGTCCCATAGGTGTCATAGGTGTTATTTTCGAATCGAGACCCGATGCTTTAGTACAAATAGCGTCTCTGTGCGTAAAAAGCGGCAACTGCGCTGTGCTTAAAGGGGGCAGCGAAGCAAAAAACACAAACAAGATCCTTTTCGATACTATATACGAAGCTGCGGTAAGATCCGGACTTCCGGAAAACTTCGCACTGCTTATAGAGGACAGAGCCGAAATAAACGAACTTCTTAAATGTCACGAATACGTGGATCTTCTCATTCCAAGAGGATCAAATCAATTCGTACAGTACATAATGGAAAACTCAAAAATACCTGTGATGGGACATGCTGACGGCATATGCCACATATACGTCGACGGCGCTGCTAATATCGAAAAAGCAATTCCTGTAATAATAGATTCAAAGATCCAGTATCCAGCTGCATGCAACGCAGTGGAAACACTGCTTGTTCACAAAGATATTGCTGACGTACTGATACCCGCCCTTGCGGATGAATCGAAGGACCGCATCGAATACAGAGGCGATGCCGGCTGTGTAAATCTCATATCCTGCACTCCTGCCGATGAAAATGATTTCGAAACGGAATACCTTGACTGTATATTGTCCATAAAGATCGTAGACAGCATAGATGAAGCCATAGATCACATAAACACATACGGCTCTCATCATACCGACTGTATCATAACAGAAGATAAAGATTCAGCTGATAAATTTATGTCTCTTGTAGATTCTGCCGGCGTATATCAAAATTGTTCCACGCGGTTTGCTGACGGTTTTCGTTACGGGTTCGGTGCCGAAGTCGGCATAAGCACGGGAAAACTTCATGCCAGAGGGCCTGTCGGTCTCGATGGACTTGTTACATACAAATACAAACTCGAGGGAAACGGACAGATAGTCGCAGATTACGCATCAGGCAAATCCACATTTAAATTCAATGACATTATTTAAACGATGCGCAATAAAAACAACGCAGGCATTATCTAAATCAATGCCTGCGTTTTGCTTTATATTTATGTATCAGATCCCTACAGATCCAGTTTGTAATCTCCGTCTTTTATCTTTCCTGCTTTTCTCAGCATCCTGTCTATAACGAAGGCCAACACTGCCGGAAGAATTATCTGTATGAGAAGGACCTTCCACAGAGTATCGAATGTAAATCCCATATCCGTAAATGTACCTATCTGACCTACGAGCCCTGAAGTTCCCATTCCTGCGCCCACGGCTATATTAGTCATTTTAAGGACGCATGTTGATACAGGGCCCAGTATAGCCCCTGCCAGCGTTGCCGGCACAAGTATCCATGGATTCTTTATTATATTTGAAACTTGAAGCATAGAAGTTCCTATGCCCTGAGCAACAAGACCGCCGATCCCGTTCTCCTTATAGCTGGCAACGGCAAATCCCACCATCTGGGCGCAGCATCCCACTGTTGCCGCTCCGGCTGCAAGGCCTGACAGATCCAGCATTATACAAAGCGCAGCGCTGGAAATCGGAGCAGTGAGTACGAGACCAACTATAACTGATATAACTATTCCGAACACAAACGGCTGCCATTCCGTAGCCGTCATGATCAAATCACCCAATTTGACCATGCACCAGCCTATAGCCGGACCGAACAGCTTCGCTCCCACAGCACCCATTATAAGTGAAACCGCAGGCGTAACCAGAATATCTATCTTAGTCTCTTTAGATACCATTTTTCCAAACTCAGTACTCAAAGCTACCGCTATGAACGCGCCCGCAGGACCTCCTGCGAAATCTATACCAAAACCTGTCATCGTAGCGCCCATCATGCCGGTAACTACACCCGTGAACAGAACCAAAGGCGGTGCTTTGAGACTCCAGGCTACAGCTGCACCGATAGCCGCACCCATATATGCCTGAGCCTGAGCCCCTACTTCAACAAAAAAAGATGAAACAGCATTTTCGCCAAAAATATTTGCTGTCTGCTCACCTATCGTATCAAATATAACTCCGATAAGAAGAGATGCAAATAATCCAAGCGCCATAGCTGAAAGAGCATCCTGAAGATAACGTTTTGCAGATATCTCTATATCCTTTCTTTTAAAAAAGCTTGTCTTTTCTTTTTCTTCCATTTTATTACCTCTTATATGCTTATAAATAACCGACTCATAGATTGTATCAGGCAAGATGACAGGTGTCAAGACACTTATCATGTTATTTGAATTGTCAAATTAAATATGTTATCATGATTTTATCCCAAAGCAGGAGGAAGACATAATGCCTGACAATAACATTACATCTCATGAAACAAACACCGAAAAAAGACGCCAGATGATATACGAATATCTCAAGACTGCTGATGCGCCTGTAACTGCATCCAGGCTTGCATCTCTTTTTTCCGTAAGCAGACAGATAATAGTAGGTGATATTGCAATACTCAGGGCATCCGGATGCAACGTTACAGCTACGCCAAAAGGGTACATGATGGATAAAGAAAAAACTTCTTCGTCCCAACTTCAAGTAGGAATGATCGTGTGCAAGCATACACCTGAGCAGCTTCGTGAAGAGCTGTATACCATCGTAGATTTCGGAGCAACAGTGATAGACGTTACGATAGAACATGCAATATATGGAGAAATATCCGGAAGTCTTGATCTTTCATCAAGATACGATGTTGATCTGTTCATAAACAAAGTTGAAAAGGAAAAAAACTCAGCCCCCATAAGCTGTTTGACAGACGGAGTCCATATTCACCGCATATCATATAAAGACAAAGAGACTTTTAACATGATAAAAGCCTCTTTGAAATCAAAAAATATACTTATGGAATGAAAAATTCATTTGTACGGATCAATAAATAATCGAGAATCATTCATGTGCTTTGATACTGCTGATAATAAATATGATTCCGCAGACTATATATGCTGCCGCCCATACAGTTATACTGTTAAAATCTCTCATCAACGCCAGACCCAGAATCCCTCCCGCTATATAAAAAGCGGCTGATAAAAATACAGTATTTCTTTCTTCGTCTGCCGTCAAAATCACAATTACCCCTGCTACAAGTGCATACACCGCCATCAATATTATGGCAGAAAAATCAAAGTACCCATAGGCACCTATTCCGCTTTCCATCAGCATTACGCACAAATATAACATCACAAGAAATGCCATAAAAAACGAAACGATGCCAAGTGTTAATTTCAAACTTCTCATAGCTTCTTCTCCTTTATAAATGTGAATTCGCTTATGATAATACTACTTTGCGCAGACGATTTGTAGTGCTGACAGCATAAAAACACATCCGTCAGCCCAGCGTCCTATTCTATTATCGAAAGTCCTTCTCTTTCCAATATGATATTCAATTCCACCACATCATCTATACCTTGGTTGACTGCTATTATTATCCTTGCATCTCTTTCATCTTTAGGATAAAGCACACCTTGTTTTGAGATTTTAAGCGCCCTGTTTATCTCACTGTAGTTCATGCCCATGGCTATGCACAATGCTATTATTTTGTCTCTTCCGGGGTTTCTGTTTCCGTTTATTATATTGTATATGTAGTTCCTGCTTATATTGCTCTTCTGTATTATCTGTGAAATTTTAAGATCTTTAGTCGATATGTATTCATTAAAATATTCCGAAAAACTTGAGACTTCTTTTTGAGTGTATTTTCTGATATAATTTTCCGCGTCTTTTTCAGATCTTATGCTGCATATTATATCTTCCAATTTACCTGTTTTTATTTTACTGGTCCCCATATCAACGCCTCCGTATAAATTTATCATTACTTATGATATAATAATAAATATATGACTGCAACACTCTAAGAAGATAAAATAGTAACGCTCTAAGAGGTTTAAAATGCAGATAGAAGATAAAGTTTTACTTTCGTTTTATAAAGAAATAGATCAATTTAATAACCATTCGAATATATCGATAGTGCAGCATATAGAAACAAAAAAGATATATGTAAAAAAGGTTCTTTCCGTATACGATAAAAATCTTTATTTCACTTTAAGTG
>UQNP01000094.1 GCA_900542385.1 uncultured Eubacterium sp. | reverse complement strand
AAAATATTGTCAAGATAATTTGAATAAGGTTTTTAAATGGATGGTAAATTTAAAGAAAATATAACGGAAAGCATAATAGATGATATAGACGTATGCGTATGTGTTATGGATGATGATCACAATATCCTTTATTTCAACAGCAGTCTTGCTCAAAAATTCAAAGGAATAAAATCATTCAAAGATATCAGTTACGCTGATATGCCTGAAGAATACAAAGCTCTCTCTCTTTATGAAGAATGTCTGAAGAAAGGTACAAAACTTTCAAAAAAAACTCAAACGGATAAAAAACAGTATGTAATAACCACAACTCATCCGGTGCTCGATGACAGAGAAAATCCTATATATTACATAGAAGAAATACTTTTCAGCGATATCGAGACTAATACACACAGCCCGCATACTCAAACATCTTTCGATGACATAGTTATAAACGATAAAGCTATGTTCGACATAAATCAAACAATATCGAGAATAGCCTACTTTGATTCCACTATACTGATACAAGGGGAATCCGGCACCGGAAAAACTGCACTGGCACGTCATATACATAAAAACAGCAATCGTGCAGACAAGCCTTTCGTCACGATAAACTGCGGCTCCATACCTGAAAACCTCATAGAATCAGAGCTTTTCGGCTACGCTTCCGGTGCATTCACAAGCGCCAGCAAAAAAGGAAAGCCCGGACAGGTGGAACTTGCCGACGGAGGCACACTTTTCCTTGATGAAATAGGGCTTCTTCCATATAATCTGCAGTCAAAATTTTTACAGCTGATACAGGAAAAAACATATACGCCTGTGGGAGCTTTAAAAAGCAAATCTGTAGACGTAAGGATAATATCCGCCACAAACGAAGACCTGAAAAAATTTATCAAAGAAAGAAAATTCCGCGAGGATCTGTATTATAGGCTGAGAGTAATAGAACTGTTCATTCCTCCTCTCAGAGAGCGGGAAGATGCTATAGAATCCCTGGCGAAATACTTCCTCGATAAATACAATACAAAATTCCAGAAAAACAAAACTATAACTTCAACTGCCATAAGCGCGCTTAAGGATTACGGCTGGCCCGGTAATATACGTGAACTTCAGTATGTAATGGAAAGAATAATACTGACCTCCGACAACGATATCATAACTTCGGAAGACATACCGCCTCTTCACGATATGGAAAAAGAAAAGCTGTCTTCAAACGGCTCCGCCTCTGTTCCTGATTTTCAAAACTTTGACAATGCAGTTGCGGAATTCGAAAAAAATATGCTTTCAAAAGCATACAGTCACTACAAAAGTTCGTATAAAGTTGCCGATGCACTTGGGATAACGCAGACAAAAGCTTCAAGACTTCTGCGAAAATACAACATATCCGCCGGCCGCTGAAAACGATCAAAAAATAATAAACAGAAATAAAAAATGTACCGCGCCATAAGCTGATCTTCAACTTCAGCCTATGCAAGCGGTACGATTTTTTATCTGTATTTTCCCTATTTTGCCTTGCTCTCACAGTATATGCATCTGTAAGTTCTGTTCTCTCTGTCCGTCAGCTTAAAAATATGGGGAAGCTCCTGCTCCGTAGTAGTAATACATCTCGGGTTTTTACACTTTATAACATTTACAATCTTTTCAGGAGGGTCTATATGGGTCCTCTTTGCAAGCTTTCCGTTTTCTATTATATTTACCGTGATCCCAGGATCCACATATCCTATTGCGTCGAGATTTATATCTATTATCCTGTCTATTTTTATTATATCTTTTCTGCCCATCTTCTTACTGTCTGCATTTTTGATCAGCGCAACCTGACAGTCAAGAGAATCAAGGCCGAGTATGCGGTAAAGCTCCATACCGGCTCCAGCTTTTATATGATCAAGTACTATACCGTTTTCGATTTTGCCTATTATCATCTATTTCACCTCCAGAAGCTTGAGTATCAGCGCCATTCTTATATATTTGCCGTTGAGGACCTGTTCAAAATACTTTGCTCTCGGATCTTCATCCACAGCGGTGGATATCTCATTCACCCTTGGGAGCGGATGCAGTATGCTCAAGTCTTCTTTGGCTCCTTCCAACTTATCCGGTGTGAGTATGTAGCTGTCTTTTAATCTTATATAGTCCTGCTCATTGAAAAATCTTTCTCTCTGTACTCTCGTCATGTACAGTATATCAAGCTCAGGCATAGCTTCTTCGAGATCCGCAGTCTCAGTGTAGCTTATATTTTTCTTTTCAAGCACCTCGTACTTCAAGTATTCTGGGATCTTCAGCTCTTCCGGCGATATAAGCACGAATTTTATTCCTGCATATCTGGACATGGCTTCCATCAGAGAATGTACCGTTCTTCCGAATTTAAGGTCTCCGCAGAGTCCTATGGTCATGTTTTCAAATCTGCCCTTTTCACGCTTTATAGTCAAAAGGTCTGTAAGCGTCTGAGTCGGATGATTGTGTCCTCCGTCTCCTGCATTTATCACTGGTACAGTGGATTTTGCCGCCGCCACCATAGGAGCTCCCTCCTTGGGATGACGCATAGCTATTATATCTGCATAGGCACCTACTGTCCTGATGGTATCTGCTACGCTCTCTCCTTTAGCCGCAGAAGAGCTCTGTGCTTCGGAAAATCCTAAAACATTTCCGCCCAGCTCATACATAGCCGCTTCAAAGCTAAGTCTCGTCCTGGTAGAAGGCTCGAAAAACAGCGTTGCCAGTTTCTTTCCTCTGCATTTTTCAGCGTACTTTTCCGGATTTTCTATTATATCTTTTGCTTTATCTATAAGGTCGTCTATTTCTTTTTCCGTAAGCTGCATTATATCTATAAGATGATTCATATATCCCTCCCCTTTCATCTGTTGTCTACGTTATGAGCTTCTGCTTTTATCCAGCTTTCATCTGCCGGATCGTCTCTGAATTTAAGCAGCCTTTCGATATCATCTCTATTTATGTATCCGGTATCGGCTGCTACTTCGACTATCGTATCAAAATCAGTAAGACTTATGTTTGACGTTTCTGCTTCTTTGAGTTTTTCCTTTCCCGCACTCATTCCATATGTGAATATGCTTACTATACCGAGTACTTCCGCTCCTGCGTCTCTTAAAGCATTTACCGTTTCTATGGCGCTCTTTGCAGTGGATATCAGGTCCTCCACTACAACGACTTTCTGTCCTTTTTCAAGTTTTCCCTCTATCCTGTTGCCTCTTCCGTGATCTTTGGCGCCAGAACGTACATATCCCATAGGAAGACCCAGTATGTGTCCTGCTATAGCCGCATGAGCGATGCCGGCAGTACTTGTACCCATGAGCACCTGGGCATCTGCATAGTATTTTTTTATTGTTTCCGCTATGGCATTCTCGACAGTGTTCCTTATATCAGGTGCTGTAAGTATCAGTCTGTTGTCACAGTACACAGGACTCTTTATGCCGCTGGCCCACGTAAAAGGCTCTTCAGGTCTCAGAAACACTGCCTCTATATCCAAAAGTCCCTTAGCTATCTCTTTTTTTATATCGCCGCTCATCTGTCTTTCCTCCTATCTGTCCTTGAATTCCTCTATACATCTTTCATACGCTTTTAACGGATCTTCTGAAGCTGTTATACTCCTGCCCACAACTATATAATCAGATCCTTCTACCTTTGCTTCAGCAGGAGTTGTAACTCTTCTCTGATCCCCTTTGTCATCGTCCTTAAATCTTACTCCCGGCGTCACTGTCAGAAAATCTTCGCCGCATAATCCATGGACTTTGCCGGCTTCCAGAGGAGAACATACTACTCCGTCAAGTCCGGCAGCCTTGGCATTGTATGCATAGTGAGCTACGACTTTATCCATAGGCTCGTCTATCATAAGATCGGACAGAAGCTGCTCCTGAGACGTGGATGTCAGCTGCGTTACAGCTATCAGAAGCGGTCTTTTGCCTTTTCCGCTTTCAAGTCCGTCGATAGCTGCTTCCATCATTTCCACCGTTCCTGCTGCATGAACGTTGCACATATCCACACCGAGACCTGCGATAACTTTCATCGCTTTTTTCACAGTGTTTGGTATATCATGCAGCTTAAGATCGAGAAACACTTTATGTCCCCTCTCCTTCATCGCCCTTATCATATCAGGACCCTCCGCATAGTAAAGCTCCATACCTATTTTCAGATAAGGCCTTGCCCCACCGAATTTTTCGAGAAAATCAAATGTTTTCTCTCTGCTGTCAAAATCGCAGGCTATTATCACATCTCTACCCATTATGAGCACCTCCTGTAATTTCTTTCAGATCATCTATACCGTATTGCTCCATGACCTCTGGAAGCTTTTCAACTATATCGCGGCACACATACGGATCTGTGAGATTTGCCGCACCTATCTGCACCGCCGAAGCTCCCGCAAGCATCATCTCTATCACCTGTTCAGGCGTATATATGCCTCCTATCCCAACTATAGGCACACTGACTCTCTCGTATACATCGTATACCATCCTCAAAGCCGCAGGGAATATGGCAGGTCCTGAAAATCCGCCTTTTTTGTTTGCTATTATCGGCTTCCTTGTCTTTATATCTATCCTCATACCTAAGAATGTATTCACAAGCGAGATCCCGTCAGCTCCTGCCTCTTCGCATTTTTCCGCTATATCGGCTATATCAGTCACATTCGGAGACAGTTTCGCAATGACAGGCTTTTTCACTCTGCTTTTGACTTCTCTTATCACCGATGCTGCCGCCTGGCCGTCACTGCCGAAAGCCATACCTCCGTGAGCTACATTCGGACAGGATACGTTTATTTCAAACCATCCTATCTGACTGCACTTCTCAAGCCTCCCGCAAACTTCCGCATACTCCCTGGGCGAATCTCCCCCTACATTAGCCATTACTTTTTTGCTGAAACATTTTGCAAGCTTAGGAAGTTCCTCTTCTATGACCTTTTCCACTCCCGGATTTTGCAGTCCTATTGAATTTATCATTCCTCCGTCGCACTCTGCTATTCTGGGAAGCGGATTGCCGAATTTAGGCTCAAGAGTAGTACCTTTAAAGGAAAAGCTTCCAAGACAGTTTATGTCGTAAAGCTCTGCAAACTCATATCCGTATCCGAAAGTACCGCTGGCCGCCATTACAGGATTGTCCAGCTCTATACCGCACAGCTCCACTCTCATATCTACCATATTATCTCCTCCCTTCTGAGCACCGGCCCTTCCCTGCATATCCTCTTGCTGCCGTATTTTGTCATACACGAGCATCCCATGCAGGCTCCGAATCCGCAGCCCATTCTCTCTTCAAAGCTCATCTGACCCTCTATCGCAGGATCTATGCTGCTGTCCAGAGCTTTTAACATCCCTTCCGGTCCGCAGGCATAAAAATAATCAAAACCTATATCCTTCAAAACGTCTGTAACGAGTCCTTTTTCCCCCGCGCTTCCGTCAGCGGTAACAAGCTTTGTTTCTATACCGAGAGCTTCGAATTCTTCTGTATAAAACACTTCTTCCGCGATGTTGAAACCATTTACCGCAACTACATGCGCTCCTTTTTTCACGAGGGCTGAGCAAAGTCCGTACATAGGCGGGACGCCTACTCCTCCGCCTACCGTAAGCACTTTTTTACCCTCTGTATCCGATATCTCAAATCCGTTGCCGAGAGGTGAAAGGACTTTGATGACCTTTCCTTTTTCGTATCCGCTCATGGCATACGTACCTTTTCCTACAGTCTTGTATATCAATGTCAAGGTTTTGTCATCCCAGTCGCACACAGAAACAGGTCTTCTCAGGAAAAAACCATCGATCTTTATATTCACGAATTGTCCGGGATTTTTTATTCCGTGCTGCTTGCTTTCACATTCCAGCACTATCCTGTATATATCTTTTGCTATTTTTTCATTGCTTTTTATTTCAAAACTCACATCATCCATTTTTATCTCTCCTCCATATCGGTTTTCCTTCCAGCACCGTCATCATACATTTTCCTTTTACCTTCCATCCGTCAAAGGGAGTGCTCCTGCCTTTAGATAAGAAATGTCTGCTGTCTATCTCATATTCATCGTCAAGATCCCATATAGCAAAATCCGGGTTTTCCGATCTCAGGATCTCTTCCATATCCAGGGCAGGCATATCAAAACGCTTTCTTGGATTCGTATAAAGCAGCTGGATCAAATCTTCAAGAGACAGGATATTTTCTCTGACCAGCTTCGTATACAGTACCGGGAATGCCGTTTCAAGGCCGACTATGCCGTAAGCGCTGTTTTTGAATCCTCCCGATTTTTCTGCTTCGCTGTGAGGGGCATGATCTGTAGCGATCATATCTATCGTCCCATCTTTTACTCCGTCTATCAGCGCTTCCTGATCTGCTCTATGCTTGATCGGCGGATTCATCTTAAATCTGCCATCATCTTCTGTTTCTTCTGCTGTGATCACCAGGTAATGAGGCGCTGTCTCACAAGTCACATCGAGTCCTTCTGCCTTGGCTTTTCGTATTATTTCCACCGACTCTTCAGTGGATATGTGGCAGGCATGATAGCTGCATCCCGTTTTTCTGACCAGCTTCATATCTCTTTCAAGCTGCTTCCACTCGCTTTCGGAGCTTTCCTTCGGATATCTCTCGTCTTCGCAGTGAGCCACTATCATTTTATCCAGCGCCTTTGCACGCACCATAGCCTCTTCCATGATGTCATCTCCTGCCACTCCGCGGCCGTCATCGGTGAAAGCTATAACGTATGGAGCAAGCTCTTCTATATCGGACAGCTTTTCCCCCTTTTCATCCTTGGTTATCGCACCGTAAGGATAAACTCTCACCTTTGCGTCTTTTTCTATTGCCTCTAACTGAGGTTTGATATTGTCGTAAGAATCAGGGCACGGGGATAGATTGGGCATTGAAAATATATCCGTGAATCCTCCCGCCGCTGCAGCCAGAGTTCCTGTTTTTACCGTTTCCTTATATAAAAAACCCGGCTCTCTCAAATGTACGTGTACATCTGTGAAACCGGGCAAAATATAAAAACTTTCAAAGAATGAAAAATCAATATCGCGAGAGGCGAATCGCTCCCTTTCTCTTGCATCGATATTTCCTACTTTCAGCACAGTTTTAAATTTCTTTTCCATGTTATTCTCCATATTCTAAGTTCAGACATCCTTATATTTTTACCACAGCGAAGATTTCATGTCAAGAAATATATTTGAAAAATAAATATTGG
>UQNP01000093.1 GCA_900542385.1 uncultured Eubacterium sp. | reverse complement strand
CTATGTTGTCTGTACAACCGATTTATTCATCGTTGTGATGTATCATGAAAGTAGTTTAAAACATATTTGAATCGAAAGGAGAAATCATATGTACAGTATAAACAAAACAACAGGGATAATATTTTCATTGATCATGATGATACTGGGAATGTTCGCATTCTTGAATCCATTCGCTCTCGGTACGAGTCTTTCATATATAATAACCATAGGACTCGGCATATACGGAGTCACAAGTATCGTTGCTTATTTCAGAGTTACACCAAAAGAGAGAAACGGATGGACTTTAGCAAACGGTATAATACTATCAGCGCTTGCAGTCCTTATGCTGTGGACAGCCCTTGGAAATGCTTACGGATCAGTTCAGATGATAACGACGCTTGCTTTTGCCATCGGATTCATAGCGCTTCTTGGAGGGATCGATCAGATACGTTCATTCATATTGCTCAGGAAATATGCTGTGCCCGGTGCAGGCTGGATGCTTGCAGGAGGCATACTGAATCTTCTGCTTACGGCAGTAATACTGATAAATCCGCTTTTCGGATGGTTTGGTATCAGCGTCATATGGGGCATATATCTCACAGTATCCGGACTTGTACTCTTTGCCGAATCGTGTTCCGGCATGAGAGGAATGTATCCCGCGGTATAGATAACAAATAATAAAAGAGGAACGTCTGTCCACAGGCGTTCCTTAATTTATTTGCGGTATTAATCATTCGGATCGTCTTCCTCATCGCCAATAGGCATTTTTATGAGGAGTTCAAATTTGCTTTTATCAAATTTTAAAAGACCTTCATCGCGCATTTTACAAAGCTCGTTTGACATGGCGCTCCTGTCGACGAAAAGAAAGTCGGCCAGTTCCTGTCTGTTTAATGGTATTGAAAAAGTCCTGCTTTCTGCTTTGTGATACTGTGAAGAAAGATAGTCCTGAAGTTTATCTCTTGTCGATCTTCTTATACTGTCTTCCAGCTTCACTGCAAGCCTGTGGGATTTTTGTGCAAGAGCTATTGTAAGATTCTGAAGGAATCGTATCTGAAGCGGTGCTGTCAATATATTTTCGCGAAGCAGTGAGTCCACGTTTAGAAAAAGTATTTTAGTTTTTTCTTTAGCTGTCGCAGATATATGAAGCCTGTACTTTCCCACTGCGTTGAGCATACCCGCAATATCTCCCGGCATAAGGACTTCCATAAGATTGCTGTTGCCCGACGAATCTATATGTGACAGATATACTTTACCGGATAAGATCACAGCCATACAATCAAGATATTCCCCATCGCGTGCTATGACCTGATCTTTTTCGAAATAACGTATATGAGGCTCCATCGTATTTACGATCTCCTCTATATCCTTTGGGGGCATTGTCTTAAAAAGCAAATTTTCTTTTAAAATATCCATCTCCGGTATCTGCATAATGTCACCTCACAGCAAGCAGCTTTTACCTCTTTATCATATTGAGATAGTTCCTGTACTCATTGTCTGTGAAACTGCAAAGATATACATTCATAACAGTTTCAGGATGGGCTTCAAACCATTCGATTACTTCTACAAGCGCTACGTATGCTGCCTTTCCTATAGGATAACCGTTGGCACCTGCGGAAATACAAGGGAATGCCACACTGTCGCAGTCGTTTTCGAGGGCAAGATCGAGAGCACTGCGATAACATGATGCAAGTATTTCTCTATCGCGTTCTTCTGTTTCTTCTCCGTCGTAAACAGGTCCCACAACATGTATTATATAGTCTGCATTGGTTATATCATAAGCATTGGTTATCTTTGCGCCGCCTTCTTGGCAGCCGCCAAGTTCTCTGCATTCGTTGAACAATGCTATGCCTGCGGCTTCATGAATGGCGCCGTTGAGTCCTCCGCCAACGAGAAATGCTTCTGCAAGCTCCACGCCTTCTGACAGAAGTATTTCATCTACTTCCTTTCCTCCGAGCAGCGTTCTGTGCGCAGAATTCACTATTGCGCTGACATTCATATCCAGAACGCTTCCTCTGACAAAAGCAACATGAGATTTGGCTTTAAAATCGGCTATTTTATCCCTTATACCTTCATTTATCAGTATCTTGTTGGAATAAGGATTTATTACAAAGCCGAGGCAGTCAGGCCATTTATCCAGCGATTTCAGCAGCACGTCAAAGGACTGATTTATAGACGAATACGCATCTCCCATGCTGAGCTGCTCTTCACTTGTGAACAGAGGTATGAGATAATGACCATGTTCATCAGCAGGTATATGTTTAAAGCTTATTCCAACATCTTCCCTTAAAGAAAATGTCATTCCCTCGCTCAAATCGCCTGCCTCTGCAAGCTGTTTGAGTATTGCTTCCGGTATTTCTATAGGAACGAGAAGCTGCATACCGTTTTTCATTCCCTGGCTCAGGGCGTTGAATACCGGCTCTGTCGGCGCATTGTCACCGCAGTAATACCAATTAGCTAAAGCGTGTTCGAGCGCATGTGCATATTTATCGTTCATAAATCTTCTCCTTGCTGTTATCCTTAGTTTTTAATATATGATATAGCTTAATTATATCATACAGAAGCTCTATAAAATAAAAAGTTTAACTCTCAGTTTTCTTTCTGCTCTTTAAGAATATCACTGTTCCATAAAGCAATGCACCGAGATTGCCTGCGATTCTTTTTTTTACCTTAAAGCACCTGCTTGACCTTCCGTATTGTAAAAAATCACTTCTCTGCCGTCAAGTTCCCTGTCGAAGCGGGATCTCATCAGTTCTTCAAATCCTTCGTTGTATTCATATCCCACAAAGTTCCTGCCGCACTGCAGCGACGATATGAGTGACGTCCCGCTGCCGAGGAATGGATCGAGGACAGTCTCTTCTGCCTTGGTTGTCATTAAAATTATTCTCTTTACAAGATCGTTGGGATATATAGCGGGGTGTATATACTTTTTGCCTACGCTTCCCGCTTTGCGGTTTATATTCCAGAAAGCTCCTCCGCAGATATCTTCGTTCTTATAATCTTTAAAGCTCTTCTGAATTTCAGTATCTATTATAAGGTTTTCCTTCTTTGAAAACACAAGCACATACTCGTGCCTGTCAACGATATTTTTATCCCCTGTCGGTATGCCTGAGGATTTGTGCCATATGAATATTCCTTTATAAAAGAAACCTATTTCGCGGCACATTTTTATAAAATCTTTCGGTATGAGTATCACATGCCCGTTTCGAACGCGTATATTGATATTTATCCACAAGCTGCCGTCGTTCTTCAGCTTTCTGTAACATTCTCTCCAGACTGTCTTCATCCTTGAGAGATATTCATCATAGGATTCCTGTCCTATCTGCCCTTTTTTGAAATAATCTTTCAGATTCCAGTACGGAGGTGATGTGACCGCAGCGCTTATACATCCGTCCTCTATCATATCCATCTTCTCTGATGTCCCGAATACGATCCTGCCTGAAACGTTATCTGCCTTTACGTCACATTGTTTGCAGCACTTGGATGTATTTGCTGTATCCCTTTCAATGCCGCTTTCACACACAGTATTCTTATTCGCAGTATCGGTTTTGAAGATTTCATAGTCCTCTCCGCATCCGCTCATGGAAATGAGTCTGGCAAATATTTCACTCTCCGACAGCAATATGTGTTTTGTGATATGCGCTTTGCCGTCATCGAGTGTAGGTATCCAAACATTCCCCGGGTCCTTGCCTTTAGGATTGTAGTTTTTTTCTCTCTTTCCCCATTCCACGTCTTTCCAGATATGTTTCTCACGGATGGCATCCTTATCAAACGTCATATTTTCCCTGTTCTTACAGAGCCATACGATGTATTTGACATTGTCGCGAAATGAGGCATTATCTACATTTCCGCCGGGATAAACGATTGTGTTTACATATGTATATCCTGTTTCTACAGCTTCCGAGATCACATCGAAAAAGTCATGGATCACATTACCGTATCGATCGTATTCTGTGGATGTAACTGCGAAAAAGCATCCTGTTTCATCGAGGACCTCGTATTTTTCTTTTAGAAGTATTATAGTTTTATCGTAATTTTCTTTTGATATAATCGTCTGTATCATTTGCCGGTTCCTTCTATCCTCTTTTCAGCGATAATGCAGTAATCTTTTACCGCCTCAATGAGTATCCAGTCGCGATCCAGTTTCTTTGCGACTTTTCCTGTCGTCCCGCTGCCTCCGAAAGGATCGAGTATAAGATCTCCGGGGTTGCTCCAGGAAAGTATATGGTCTTCAACGAGTTTCTCAGGGAAAATCGCAGGATGCTTATATGCGATTTCATCTTTTGTCGAAAACTTCTTTCCATTGGAATATTCCCATATATTCGTTCTTACTCCGTATTCGTTCACTGTCTTTTTACCCTTATTCGTCAGAGAGCCGTCCTTTTCTCTTCTCGTCACTTCTCCATAGGTAGTGTGTCCTGCCCAGTTGTTTTTCTTGTCTCTTAAGAGATTCACAGTCTTAGGCTTTCCTTTGCTCAGCACGAACATATATTCAAAGGCATTGAAATATCTGTTTGGATGAGGCGGTCCTGTACCCTTTTTTTCATATATTATAACGTCATACATGTTAAAGCCGATCTCCTGAAAGTACAACCCCTGTCTGAAGCTCGTCAAGGTTTTATTCCCGTTTTTCGTCTTATCTCCAACCACCCATACAGCGACGCCGCCTTTTTTCATGATACGATACATTTCTTCTGCTATGACTTTAAAGACATCGAAGTTCCAGTTTATTTTCCCTTCGTAGTCTCTCAGGTCATCGTACGGCGGACTGGTGATGATCATATCTATGCTGTCAGAGGGTATTTTTTTTAAATATTCATCTGAAAAATCATTTATTACTGTATTCTTTATTTCATTCAAGTCTATCATATTCTCTCCGTTAAGATGCTATAGATTCGTATTCCTTTTCAGTGATCGCTCTGTCTGCGAGAAGATATTCGAGATGGTAAGATCTCAGCAGATTTTCTTTTTTCAGAGACTTAAGCCTTTCGACTATCGTTTTTTCAAAATAATTATTTTCAAAATAAATTATCTGTTGTCTAAATGCTTCTAAAGCATCCAATCTTTTATTAATACTCTGAGATTGCATAATGCCCTTCTCATTTATAAAATAATAATAGAGTTTTTCTTTTGTAATCCCAATATTATCTCGTCTGAAAAGAATCTGATATGTTAGAAACTCATCTTCGTGCAATTTCCCTGTCGGATATCTAAAAGTTGAAAACAGCTGCTTATTATAAAGTTTTCCCCATGCAACTGTAGCATTCTCACGATACCGAACATAAAAATCTTCCGTTTTCCATTTTGTTCCACTTTCATCTAGCCCCGCGTCTAAATCCTCTTGATTTCTTGTACTTATTTTATGATATGTACATATGCTCACATCGACATTACATTTCAATGCAACATTATATAATACTTCCAGGTATCGAATTTCTACCCAGTCATCACTGTCAATAAACGTAAGCCATTTGCTGCTGCTATGTTGATAGCTCCAGTCAATTCCTGCGTTTCTGGCCGCTGAGAGTCCACCGTTTTGTTGATGAATTACGTGTATTCTTTTGTCAATTTCTGCATATTTATCACATATGCTTCCACAATCATCCGGGCTTCCGTCATCAACTAAAATCAGATCAAAATCTTCAAACGTTTGAGCAAGAATACTGTCAATGCATTGTTGTAAATATTGCTGAACCTTATAAACAGGAACAATTACACTAATCTCCGGCATATTATATCACATCCTCAAGTAATATATATCTTTCGATAACCTTCTTATTTTCTACTTATGTTCGCCAATCATCTTTTTTCTTATCTTTTGATATAAACTTTCACTCAGTATTTTTTTTACCAAACGTATAGGGAATCGTCGATAATACTTCCAACGATTTTTCCTTCTCCATTTTTTTCTTCCTTCCAGGGTAGCCTCATCACACCAGGTGGCACTGTAATGATGAATAGAAATTGTGTTTCTAGTTTTATGTAGCAGACCTGTTTTAGTATCCAGCGGGCAAAGAAAGTCTGTCGGAAGAATCACTATACCGCCTTTAAGCGTCTGCAGTTTATTATTCTGGACTAATCCATAGCGCTGAAATACATGCAGATTTCTTACCGGACAGGACATCAGATCGTATTCACCGTTATCCTTTACAAAATTTATTCCCTCATAATCTTTCATTAAATCCATCAAAATCGGGGCACCTTTCACTGCGCCAAAACCTAAACCTGTTGCTACATAGGCTTCATCTTCAAATCCGAAAAAAGCTGAATTAATTAATAATGGAGAAAGAGATTTCAATAATTCAACGTCGGTATCCAGATAAATTCCACCATTATCATAAACTATTTTTAACCTTGCGTAATCCGTAACAAAAGCCCATTTTTTCGCCCTATATGCCTGCTGCACATAAATCGGACATTCAGATAAATCAAAATTATCTTCCGTCCATTTTACGATTGTATATTCCGGACATTTTTCCCTCCAACTCATTATACATTTTTCAGCAGCAGCCGGTAACGGATTTCGTCCAAACCAACAGTAATGTATAACCTTCGGTATTTCATTACATTCTTTCATCGTCACTTACCTGTCTCTTGAATATTTTCTTTAATTTATTATACCGTTCCATTCCAAGCCATTTTCTTAAACATCGATTTGGAATATGCCGGATATATCTTATTTTTTCTCTTCTCCAGCGCTTTTTCTGCCCTTTTTTCCACTCTTCACTGAACCATGAAGCGTCAAAATGATGGATAGAAAAAGTATTTTCCGTTTTCTCGATCAAGCCTGTCCGCTCGCTTTTCGGGCAAAAAAACTCTATCGGAAAGATCGTAACATCTGCTACATATTGTATATCCCCATAATCATCTGTCAGACCGTAAGCCCGAAGTAAATTTGTCGTAATATTCGGACAGGCGACAGAAGTAAAATCCTCCGGCAGATTTTCATAATACTCCATGTTTTCCTTAATAAAACTATGGTTTCGGACAGCACCGAATCCCAGCCCTGTAGCGACCTCTTTTAAATCCTGAAAACCCATAAAAGCTTTGTATTTCAGAAGTTCATCCAAAGGACGTATTAATTCTACATCTGTATCTAAATAAATACCGCCATACTCATATACTATTTTCAGTCTTGCATAGTCACTGATAAATGCCCATT
>UQNP01000092.1 GCA_900542385.1 uncultured Eubacterium sp. | reverse complement strand
CCGGTGAAATATATTCTCTTCTGCATCAGATCAAACTTAGTCTGGAAGGGATGGCGTCAAATTCGGAAAGCGCAGAAGATACGAGAAGTTTTACGGAAGAGATAATGCGTTTTCGTGAATGGTACGTTCATGAATCGGAAGTAAGGCTTTCGGAGGATAATGGAAATGAAATATACTGCAGCCTCAGAGATGCGATAACAGCTTCAAGGATGGAAAAATTCGGAGGCGAAAAATACAGCTATGATTTTGAAGAGGCTTTAAATTATCAGCTCGACAGCTACATCATGTCCTTTGCAGATATAATAGCGGCCGGAGAGGAAGACGATAACAGCGGGACGATAGTTTTTTCTCCTGACGAAGAAGAATATTGAAAGAAAAAAGATATGGATTGAAATCCTACTAAACATATGGTATATTAGGGTAAAGGAGGTGGCATTATGAAAGTATCGACCAAGGGCCGTTACGCCATAAGGGTAATGCTGGACCTTGCCGTAAACGATACGGGAGAGTATATACCGCTGAAAGAGGTTGCGGAAAGGCAGGGAATAACACTTAAATATCTTGAACAGATAATAATACTCCTCAAAAGGGCAGGATATCTTAAGAGTTCGCGTGGAAACGGAGGCGGATACAAGCTTTCAAAAGCTCCGGAGGAATACGGGATAGGAGATATATTAAGAACGACGGAGGGAAATCTTTCTCCGACGGTATGTCTTGAGGATGAGAAAAACATGTGTCCGAGAAGTATAGAATGTCCTACTTTAAAATTTTGGACGGGACTTGATAAGGTCATAAGCGATTATGTAGACAATATAACGATAAAGGATCTGATGGACGAACAGGATGTTTGATCCTGCAAGGGATCGGTATGTCAAAAGCGAAGCAGAGAGGAGACGGTTTTCCGTCTCTTATTTACTAAATAGGAAAGGCAGGAATATGGAAAAAGCAAAAAAGGGAAAAAATTGGCGATTTGAAACTATACAGGTACATACGGGGCAGGAAGAAGCGGATGAAAGCACGGGGGCAAGAGCTGTTCCCATATATCAGACAACTTCTTATGTGTTCAGGAATTCGCAGCATGCAGAGGATCTGTTCAGTTTGAGTGAGCCGGGCAATATATACGGAAGGCTGACGAATCCTACTCAGGAAATTCTGGAAAAACGTATTGCGGCGCTTGAGGGCGGAGCTGCTGCGCTGGCAGTATCTTCCGGAGCTGCGGCAATAACTTACGCCATTGAGAATATCGCCTGCTCGGGAGATCATATAGCAGTGTCAAAGAATATATACGGAGGGACGTACAATTTATTTGCCCATACTCTCAAAGAGAGAGGAATAACGGTGACCTTTGTCGATCCTGATGAAGAAGGTGCCTTTGAAGATGCGATAAGAGAAAATACGAAAGCAGTTTTTGCTGAAGTCATGGGAAATCCCAACAGCAGTCTTCTGGATATAGAAAAAACCGCTGAAGCGGCACACGCTCATGGCATACCTCTTATCATAGACAGCACCTTTACACCGCCGAATCTGATAAGACCCATCGAGCATGGCGCTGATATAGTAGTTCATTCTCTTACAAAATTCATAGGAGGGCATGGTACTGCTCTTGGAGGAATTATCATAGACAGCGGGATGTTCGACTGGGAAAAGAGCGGCAGATTTAATGTGCTTACAGAGCCAAGCGAAAGTTATCATGGATTATCCTTTGTCAACGCTTCCGGAAATCTGGCGTATATAACGCGCTTGAGGGCTGTGGGACTCAGAGATATGGGAGCATGTATATCGCCTTTCAATGCGTTTCTTATACTTCAGGGAGTGGAGACTCTGTCTTTAAGAGTGGAACGGCAGGTAGAAAACGCAATGAAAGTCATAGAGTATCTTAAGAACAGTCCTGCGGTGGAAAAGGTAAATCATCCGTCTCTGCCTGAATGCGGATATAAGGAGCTATACGATAAATACTTTCCCAATGGGGCAGGAAGCATATTTACTTTTGAGATAAAAGGCGGTGAAAGAGAGGCGAAGGAGTTTATAGACAGGCTGGAGCTGTTCTCGCTTTTGGCAAATGTTGCAGATGTAAAATCCCTTGCGATCCATCCTGCAAGTACGACACACGCTCAGTTAAATCCTCAGGAGCTTGAGGAGCAGGGGATAAAGGAGAATACGATCCGTCTTTCTATAGGCACCGAAAATATAGAAGACATAATAGAAGATATAGACAGGGCCCTCGGCGCGCAGCAGTGTTGACAAGCTGAGAGTCTGATAATAAAATCAATGTGAAGATCAAGGAAGGTGATATTATGGAAAATATAAAAAAGAATTTTACACAGATGATAGGCTCGACTCCGCTTATGGAGATCGTTAATATAGAAAAAAAATACGGACTTACGGCGAGAATAGCAGCAAAACTTGAATACCTCAATCCGGCGGGAAGTGTGAAAGACAGAGCCGCAGCACAGATGATACAGGGAGCGGAAGAAAAAGGCCTTTTGAAGGAAGGCTCCGTCATAATAGAGCCGACGTCAGGCAATACAGGAATAGGCCTTGCAGCCATAGCTGCTTCAAAGGGCTACAGAACGATTTTCACTATGCCTGAGACGATGAGCGTAGAAAGAAGGAATATTTTAAAGGCATACGGTGCTGAAATAGTTCTGACAGAAGGTGCTAAAGGTATGGCGGGCGCTATTGAAAAGGCAGAAGAGCTGGCGAAGAGCACAGAGGGGAGTTTCATACCGGGACAGTTTGAAAATCCGGACAATCCAAAAGCGCATGAAAAAACTACAGGCCCTGAGATATGGGAAGATACGGACGGAAAAATCGATATATTCGTTGCAGGCGTAGGTACGGGCGGAACTATTACCGGGACAGGAAGATTCCTCAAATCCCAGAACAGGTCTGTAAAAGTTGTTGCAGTAGAGCCTGCATCGTCTCCGGTTCTGTCCGTCGGAGCTTCGGGTGCCCATAAGATACAGGGAATAGGTGCAGGATTTGTGCCTGGGGCGCTGGATGTGAAAATTTACGATGAAATCATCAAGGTTGAAAACGAAGATGCTTTTTTCTATGCAAAGGAAATTGCGAAAGAGGAAGGTATACTTGTCGGTATATCTTCGGGAGCAGCTCTGTGCGCAGCCATCGAGCTTGCGAAGAGAAAAGAAAATGAAGGGAAACTCATAGTCGTTCTTCTTCCGGATTCTGCGGACAGGTACTATTCGACGCCGCTTTTCGGATAGAAAACAGACTGTTGATATGAAAGTTTAGATAAGATGACGGAACTTATAAGAAAGCTGGCTTCAGAAGGAGATCTGGAAGATCGTGAGTATATAGATCTGCTTGAAGATGAAAATCGTGAGGCTGAACTGTTTGAATCGGCATTAAACATAAAGAAAAAATACTACGAAGACGATATATATGTACGAGGTCTTATAGAAATAAGCAGTTTTTGCAGGAACGATTGTTTTTACTGTGGTATAAGAAGGAGCAACAGGAAAGCTGAAAGGTACAGACTCAGCAGGGATGAGATCCTTGAATGCTGCGACTGCGGCTATGAAAACGGATTCAGGACTTTTGTGCTGCAGGGAGGAGAAGACCTGTTTTTTACCGATAAGCTCATATGTGATATCGTCTGTACTATAAAGGAAAGGCATGATGATTGTGCGGTGACTCTTTCTCTGGGAGAAAAAACGAAAGAAAGCTACAAAGCCTATTTTGATGCAGGTGCGGACAGGTATCTGCTCAGGCATGAAACTGCTGATGAGGAACATTACAGGAAGCTGCATCCATATGATATGAGCTTTGAAAACAGGAGAAAATGCCTGTGGGATCTGAAAGATATAGGATATCAGGTTGGAGCCGGCTTCATGGTTGGGTCTCCTTATCAGAGCATGGAGAATATAGTTGAGGATATAAGATTTATGCAGAGGCTTGATCCGGATATGATAGGGATAGGGCCATTCCTGAGTCACAAAGATACGCCTTTTGCCGGATTCAAAAACGGAGACTACAGACTTTGCCTGCGCGTTGTGGCGGTAGTGCGGCATGTATTTGCAGATGCGCTCATACCGGCTACGACAGCGCTTGGGACTGCTGATCCCGGCGGGAGGATCGCCGGACTTAAGGCAGGAGCTAATGTTATAATGCCGAATCTGTCGCCTGTATATGCGAGAAGCAAATACGAGCTTTACGACAACAAGCTTCACTCAGGAGAAGAGGCGGCGGAAGCGGTGATGAAACTTAAAGAAAGCGTTGAAAGCGCAGGTATGACTATAAAGGAAGAAAGAGGAGACAGAAAGAAAAGATGAGTCAGAGATTCGAAACTAATGCGAAGGCTGAAGATGGGCTGGATGTTTTTGGTAAAGAGTTTGACAGATTTGCATTCCCGGGATGTATACACAGAGTTACGGCAGGCAATGGCGGAGAAGCTTTACTCATCGTAGGAAGCGAAAAAACTGCTATCATAGACTGCGGTATGGCATACTGCGGAAGCGAAATGATAAAAAAACTAAAAAAAACTCTTGAAGATGAAGGGCGCGAAACTCTCGATTTTGCCTTTCTTACTCATTCTCACTATGATCATATAGGGGCGCTTCCATATATAAGGAAGGAATTTCCGGACGTTGTCGTGTACGGCAGTCAGCATTGTCACGACATATTGGTGAGGCCTGGTGCAAAATCTCTTATGAAAGAACTCGGTGAAGCGGCGCAAAAGCTTTATATGCCGGAAAGCACAGAAGAAATACCTGTTGAAAACCTTATTGTAGATGTGGTGCTTAAAGATGGTGATGAGGTATCTCTTGGAGAGGAAAAGATAAGAGCCATGGAAACAAAGGGTCATACCGATTGTTCCATGAGTTACGCACTGGAGCCGTTGAAACTGCTTTTTTCCAGCGAAAGCACAGGGCTGATCGAGACAGGGTTTCAGATATGTACACCTATTTTAAAAAGTTTTGACGATGCTTTCTATTCTTTGAAAAAATGCAGGAAATACGGGGCAGAATATATATGCCTGCCTCACTTTGGAATGATACCAAAGTATTTCAATGAAAAATATTGGGATATATTCGAAGCTGAATGTATGGAAAATATAAAAATGGTCAGAGAAATGAAGGACAAGGGCTTCTCGGAAGATCAGATGCTTGATAAGTTCAAGGAAAAGCTCTGGAGCGATAAGCTTGAGGAAGAGCAGCCTATAGAAGCTTTCTTGATAAACACAAGATATATGATAAGATCGGCATTAAATAAATGCAGCAATGACAGTGTATGATAAAAGTGGATGGGAGGTCAGCGTATGAAGGCTCTTGTAGTCGTGGATATGCAGAAGGATTTTATCAATGGCGTGCTGGGAACTAAAGAGGCGGCAGCTATAGTGCCCAGAGTGAAAGCGAAGATAGAAGAATACAGAAAAGCGAAAGACATCGTGATTTTTACAAGGGATACTCATGATGAAAATTATCTCGATACGCAGGAGGGGAGAAAGCTGCCTGTAGAGCATTGCATAAAAGGGACTCCGGGATGGAAGATTTCTTCAAAACTTAAGGTGGGAGACAGTACTGTCATAGATAAATCCACCTTTGGATCGTATGAGCTTGTAGAAAAGCTCGCGGAGGAAGACGAAAAAGAAAAGCTGGAATCCATCGAGCTTGTGGGACTGTGCACAGATATATGCGTGATATCCAATGCAATGCTTATTAAAGCCAGGTTTACAGAGATCCCGATAAAAGTGGATGCATCCTGCTGTGCCGGTGTCATGCCGGAGACTCACAGAACTGCTCTGAAGGCTATGGATATGTGCCAGATAGAGATCGAAGAAGGATGAAAAAATATAAATCAGTAATGCAAAAATCTGAATTGATCGAATGGAGGAACGGATATGAGCGACAGCGCCGTAATGTTTGATGCCGAAAAGGTAAAAAGCGACATAGTGGATTGGATAAGAGATTGGTTTGATGAAAACGGTAAAGGGTGCATGGCAGTAGTAGGGCTTTCCGGAGGAAAGGACAGCTCTGTCGTGGCGGCATTATGTGTGGAGGCTCTTGGAAAAGACAAAGTCTTAGGGGTGATGATGCCTAATGGAGAGCAGTTCGACATAGATGTTGCTCATAAACTTGCCGAATTTCTCGATATAAAGAGCATGGTGATAAATATAAAGGACGCGTACGAAGGTGTAGTGGGAGAGATGAAAAAGAATTTTGACACTTTTGAGGGTCAGGCGAAAGTAAATTTACCGCCGAGGCTCAGGATGTCGGTTTTGTATGCTGTTTCCCAGAGCGTAAACGGCAGAGTGGCGAACACCTGCAATCTTTCTGAAGACTGGGTAGGATATGCAACTAAATTCGGAGATGGAGCAGGAGATTTCAGTCCTCTGGCTAAACTGACGGTTCAGGAAGTAAAGGCAGTCGGAAGGAGTCTTGGGCTTCCGGATATGTTCGTTGATAAAGTTCCTATCGATGGATTGTGCGGTCTGACCGATGAAGATAATCTCGGGTTTACTTATGCAGTTCTCGACAGATATATAAGGGAGGGGATATGCGAGGATGAAGAGACCCGTGAAAAGATAGACAGGATGCATAAGGCAAATCTTTTCAAACTTGAGCCGATGCCTGTGTTCCCATATGACCCTGGTAAAAATTAAAAAATATCGTTTTATGTATCGCGGATGCTTGAGAAGAGCTCCGCGATTTTTGTATAAGCGAAAACCCCGTGTTTGACACGGGGATCGTTTTTTTTTGTATTGAATATCCGTTCGGTCACATAAGCATTTGTAAATGTATACGGGAGATAGGCAAAGGAGGATAAGCGCTGTAATATCGTGAAATTGATTTTGTAAAAGGACACGATAAAAAGTAAACTGATTTCAGCATTTTTTGTTCAAAGAATATCGTAAAAGGGTTTTATTTTTATATTTGCGATATTTATAGACAAAAATCGCAGCAAGCTTAGTAAAAGTGTTGATTTACAGTCGAATTAAATGTAAAAATTTTCCATAAAAGGCGATAAAAGCAGATATAAGCAATTAAAAGGAGCAGAAGGAATGGATGTGTGAAAGAGACAGTGAGAACAGATTTGTTTCAGAAAACCTCAGATATACTTCTGTCTCAGGCATAAAAGTCCGATCGAAAATTGTCTGAAAAAAATCTCGAGGATATAGTGAGAAGGTATGCGCTGTAAAATTATTTATAGAAAAATGCCGCTTTTCTTTGCTTTACTAAAAGCGGTATTTTATTT
>UQNP01000091.1 GCA_900542385.1 uncultured Eubacterium sp. | reverse complement strand
TTTGCGCTTTTGTAGCAGCCGGTATTAGCACGGGAATTATAAGCAGCACAAATTCAGAAGCTGATGTAGATAATAAGAAATCTGTTGAGTCAGTAGAGAAGGTAACTTCGGAAAAAGATGTTCAGACAGAGAGTGATCAGCGTAAATTTGATGATAAACAGGCAGTGGATAAGAATTTGGATAATGCAGTTACTGGTAAATTACATGTAGCTAAAGGAAATGGTAGATCGATTCAATACAAAGCGAATACCGAATCGAAGGAAAGCTTACCTGAGAAAATAAGCACTAAGAGTCCTGTACATGTCCATGACTGGGAGCCGGTAGTAAAGACTGAGACGGTAAAGGATAAAGTTCCAGTATATGGCGATGTTTGCAGGAGTTGCAACAAAATTGTAACAGGCTGGGCAGATAAGCATTTACTTGAGAGTGATTGCACTGGCTATGATACTGATGTGATCGTATCATATAAAGATGTTACTGAAGAAGTTTCTTATACGGTTTATGAATGTAGCTGTGGAGCAACGAAATAAGAATATATAGAGGATAATCACATTTGAGCGGCATTGCCGCTTTTTTATTGCAATGAGGAGGTGTTGATGGAACCTATTAGATCGCCATAAGTTGAAATATGAGAAGTTAAATTGGAGTATTGGTAGAAAGGGAAGAAAATGAAAAAGAAATATGGTAGACGAATATTGGCTGTCTTTATGACAGCGGTTATGCTGGGATGCGGTATATTTACCGGGGCCTCGCAGTCTGAACAAGTGTATGCTGCGGATGAGAAAGCAGTAGCCGCAAAGAGTTGGAGTTCTGTGGAGCCCATATTAAAGCAGAAGCTCGGGGTGAGCTATAGTGGCATTGGTCAATGCACAGGCTTTGTGTATTGGGCACTAGAAAATGCTTATGGAGTGAACTGGGGTGATAATTCTACAGTAGATGGCTTGGAAGACAAATTGAAAGACAGAGGAATTACAAAAGTTGCGGAAGGAACGAGTGGAACGATTACATCTTCAATGAAACCCGGCGATATAATCATATTTTTAGAAAATGGGTCAGGTACTCATTGCGCTATTTTGGGTGAAGGCGGCAAGATGTACCACGCAACAACAAGCGCTGGTGTAAAATATGGACCTACATTATCAGAGTGGATGGACTATCCAGACTCAGACAAAAACTGTGATAGCTATAGAGTATACAGGGGTCTAAATCTTACAGGTTCATTATCCATCATAAAGTCATCAGGTAATCCTACACTTTCTGATGGCAACAGTTGCTATAGCCTTGCTGGAGCAAAGTACGGCTTATATAAAGGAAGCTCGCTTGTAGGGACGCTTACTACGGATGCGAACGGTAAAGCAACGCTTTCAAATATCCCTTATGGAACATACACCTTAAAGGAAATATCCGGGGCTAAAGGGTATGCAGTTGATACGACAGCATATAGCATTACCATCAATTCAAAAAGCACATCAAAAAATGTAAAGGATATGCCGCAAGGAGATCCTGCTGTAGCTGTTGTATATAAGCTGGATAAAGATACACATGAGAGCTGGTCGGAAAATAATCTTCCACAAGGATCAGCAAGCCTTGAAGGAGCCGAATATACCATTAGTTATTACGCAGCATATTATGATGATGACACTGATTTTTCAAAGCTTACACCTACACGATCATGGGTAGTTAAGACAAATGAAAATGGCAGGGCGGTGCTTATAGAAAGCCTTCTGGTCAGTGGTGATGACTTCTATTATTCATCATCAGGCTCTGTCACTTTGCCTCTTGGAACTGTAACGGTGCAGGAGACGAAAGCTCCAACGGGGTATTTACTTGACGATACGCTGCACGTGAGCCAGATTACGCCTGAAGGGAAAATGGAAGCGGTGAGCACATATAATATTCCGATGCATAAGGAGGATGTTAAGCGCGGCGGTGTGATTATCCGCAAAAACGATATGCAGACAGGAGAAAACAGTCAGGGCGATGCTACATTTGAGGGAGCAGAGTTTTCTATAATCAATCGAAGTGAAAATCCTGTATCTGTAGATGGTAAAGTATATTCAAGCGGTGAAACAGTAAAGGTGATCAAGACAAATGCCTCCGGGATCGCAAAAACAGATGAAGAGACTTTGCCTTATGGGGAATATACGATAATCGAGACGAAAGCCCCGGAAGGATACCTAAATGAGGGCATACTTGAAAAAGACTTTTCTATAAGAATAGATGGTGAAATGATAGATCTTACAAAAGATGCTATCACAAATGATGTCATCAGAGGAGGTATACAGCTTCAGAAATGGGACAGAGAGCTTGGAAAATCGGAAGCTGTCGCGGGTAAAGATTATAGTACAGTAGAAAATGGTGCGAAACTTTCCGGTATAGAATTTACCATTACAAATAAGAGCAAGGCATCTGTTATCGTTAAAGGCAGGGAATATGCGCCTGGTGATGTGATTGCAAAGCTTGTAACTGCCTGGAATGAAGAACAGAAGGCCTATACAGTTGAAACTCCGTTAGATTATCTGCCTTACGGTACATATGAGATTAAGGAGACTAAATCCAATGGGACATATGTTCTGACAGACGGAAAGGCAAGAACAGTTGAAATAAGGGAGAATGGCAAAATTGTTACAGCAAATAAAGAGGGAAATGATCTCATTTTCAAAAATTTCGTTGTCAGGGCAGATTTGGAATTTGTTAAGGCGGAAGACGGTAGCTTTAAGAGAATGGCTGGCATTCCGTTTAAACTGACAAATACTGTGTCAGACGAAAGCCATGTGATAGTTACAGATGAGAACGGATATGCTTCAACATCGGCTGAGTGGAATAAGCATACCGAAAATACCAATGCAAATGATAAACTGCTCGAAATGGATAAGATAACAGAATCAGATATTAATATGAGCAGCGGCGTATGGTTTGGACTTGGTGAATTTGGAAGTCAGGCAGAGCCCAACGATACTCTCGGTGCGATCCCGTATGGAACATATACTCTTGATGAGCTTAGATGTGATGCAAATGCGGAGCATAAGCTTATTAAGAATATCACTATAAAGGTAAGCAGGAATGGTGCAGTAATTGATCTTGGAACAATTACAAATGATATGTCCGATACGGAAGTGCCGCCTCAGCCGGAAGGTGATGAGCCTAAAAATCCTGATGACAAAAATTCAAGCCCTAAAACAGGAGACTTTTTCCCGTTATTCATCATAATCGCATTGGTCGTAATTGCGGGAACGGGAGCATATGCTGTTATAAGGTACAAGGGTAAAGAAGAATCTGATGATTGATACTTTAAGGCGGGAGCTTCATCCCGCCTAAATTTATGAAAAAAGCAAAAAGAACAGAGAAATCTCCTGTAAAGGTGTACCTTACAGAGATAGAGCATGAAAGACTTACAAGGCTTGCAAAGATAGCAGGATATAGCAGATCTTCATATATGAGAAGTCTTCTTAGAGGGCTTGTACCAAAGCCTGCGCCTTCAAGAGAACTCATAGGTTTCATTTATGAACTGAATAAGATTGGAGTAAATATCAATCAGATAGCAAAGGTAGCTAATATGACAGGCAGCGTAATGGAAAGGGATTATGCGGAAAACTATAAAGAATTAAAAGCTTTGATGGATCAGATAAAGGAGGAACTTTTAAAACCGGAGAAGAGATATGGCAACGACAAAGATCTGGGCAGTAAAAGGTAACCTTCAGTATACACTTTCCTATGCATCAAATCCCGCAAAGACTGAAATTGAAAAGGTTATAGACTATGTATCCGGTGAAAATAAGACTGTTAAAGATAGCCTCTGTACTGGGATAAACTGCGATATAGAGACGGCGTATCAGGATATGATGTTTACAAAAGAGCAATTCGGTAAAACAGGTGGAATCCTTGCTCATCATGCAGAGCAGAGCTTTGCGCCGGGCGAGATAACTCCTGAAAAAGCTCATGAAGTGGGTGTGAGGTTTGCTGAGGAAATGTGGGGAGATAGATTCCAGGTTATTGTGACAACTCATCTTGATAAGGCGCATATCCATAATCATTTTGTTATTAATTCCGTGTCATTTGTGGATGGCAAAAAATATAACGGATGTAAGGCAACATACAGGATGATAAGAGAGTTATCTGATAAATATTGCAGGCAGGAAGGTCTGTCTGTTGCAAAATATGCCGCTCAGGGAAAGCAGGTATATTTTGCAGGAGATAATGGTAAGTTTAACTTGAGAGCGTACATCAGGAACGATATAGATATTGCAATCACAAGCTCACGTTCAATGGAAGAGTTTTATGCAAATATGCGAAAAATGGGATATAGTCTGAAATTTGGAAAGCATTTTGCTGTATCGCCTGCCGGAAAGGATGGGTATATAAGACTCAGGTCCATAAAAGATGGCGATTATACTTTGGAAGGAATACGGCAGAGAATTGCGGAAAATTACAGCAGAAATTACGGAGTACTTGTAAAATCTGAGAAAACTCGCAAGAAATGTAAAAGACCAAAAAGAAAGCTCACAGGATATATGGCGCTGTATTACAGATATCTTTTTCTGCTTGGGAAAATTCCAAGCAGAAAAAGACCTAAGAGGATTCCATATAGGGTGGCAAAGCAGGTAGCACATCTTGATAAAATCAGTAGAGAAGTTCGACTTATTGGGAAGTACAATCTTGTAGATGGTAGTGACCTGAAAGCATTGCAGACAAAGCTTGAAAAAAATCTTGATGAGCATTATCTAAAGAGGGAAACTTTGCGAAAGGAAATAAGAAGAAAAATCCCTGAGAAGCAAAAGGTGGCTATTAGACTTGAAATTACTGCCCTTACAGAAAAAATGCGGGAAATCAGAGCCGAGATAAGGGTTTGCGGAGGTATCGAAATCAGAAGTAAAACGAAAGTGGATAGGGATAAAGAGGTTAAAAGGAAGGGGGAAAGAATAAATGAGCATGGAAGGCGAGACAGGCGATCTGATCGTTAAGGTGATTTTAGATGGAGGCGAGCGGATAATACGGCTTTCCGGAAGCGCAGCGTTGATGTCAGGAAAGCTGCTCATATTTTTATCGGCGCTTTTAAAGAAAGGCAAAACAAGAGATATCGCATTAAACCCAGGCGGTATGTGCATGGTAACTGTAAAGGAAGATGATATTAAAGAATTCGCAAAGCTTGCAAAGAAATATCATCTTCCGTATTTTATTGCAAAGGATAAGACCCACGAAAAAGGTTATCAGGACATCTGTGCAAAAATGGAAGATGCTCCGGTAATAAATAGAATATGTGAAAAGCTTGGTATAAACGTGCTTGATAAAGAGGCAGATATATTAAAAGCTGAAGATTTTAAATCAGCAGCAGAAGCGAAAAAGCAGGTGAGCGTTTCATTTTCAAGGGCGTTAAACCGAATAACAGAAAGGGATTATTCTAAAGATACCCCACGGTATATATGCGAGCGGACGAATCCTGACAGATACATTGAACTCCATTCCAGTAGGGAGTCGTATAGAGGCGAAGAATATACGAAGACAAGGTATATCGTATATAAAGACGGAGAAAAGGTAGGTGAGTATCATGACGGTAGATTTGATGGAAGGGATAAAAATTACTGGACAAGGCAGAGAGAGGCGATGAAAGAAGCGGGGGGATTTACAGACGATATCGTGTTTTTTGATGAGGCGGTAGAATTTGACCATTATAGGGAATTACATGATATGCAAAGAAACAGGGAGCCGGTATCAGTTGAGGCTTTAAAAGAGAAGATAGAAAAGGAGCTTGATAGTGTGAAGATAGGAGATACAGATAAAAACCCCCTGAAAGCCTCGGAGAGTTTAAAATCCGGGGCTGGTGCGAAGAATACAAAATCAGAAAAGCAGGGAAAGATACATAGTTTTGTAGACGAATATAAAAGGTCGCAGCCTGCCAGGAAGAAGGAAAAGATTAAAGAACTTGCGAGGTGATGGCTTTGGATAGAAAAAAGATAGGTGTTTATATAGCCATTGGAATTTTGTGTTCGGCGCTCTTATCAGTTGTCTTAACGCCTGCATTTGAATCTGAAGGAAATATCTTTGATAAGTTTGGCATTGTGGCCGACTGTATCAGTTTTAAGCGGGAGGTATACATATCTGATACAACAAAAAAGGTATTTGTAGGAATTTTCGTCGTATATATCTTCAGCATAGTGGTTTATGAATCGGGAAAAGAGAACAAACGGACAAATGAGGAGTACGGCTCAGCAAAGTGGGGTGATGTAAGAAGGCTTTGCAAAAAATATGCGGATAAGGATTTTTACAAAAACAGGCTATTAACTCAGAATCTCAGGATCAGTGAAACAGGGAAGAAGATTTACCTAAACCTTATTACTCTTGTGATAGGCGGCTCCGGCGCAGGTAAATCTTTTTACTATGTAATACCGAACTTATTACAGGCGCAGGTTTCTTACATCGTCCTTGATCCTTCAGGGGAACTGCTAAAAAGAACAGGTGGATTTCTTAAAAAAGAGGGATATAAGATCAGAGCACTTAATCTTGATGAGCTGGAAAAGTCTTTTGGATACAATCCGTTTTCATATCTTGAGTCAGATGATGATGTATTAAGGCTTGTAAAGAATATCTTTCGGGCAACTGTCCCTAGAGAGTGCCATTCGAATGATCCTATGTGGGATAACCAGGCGGAAGCCCTGTGCATGGCATATATGTTCCTCATACATTATGAGGCAAGTGAAGAAGAAAAAAACATGAGAACGCTTATGTATCTTGCTAGGGAAGATGTTATTGAAGAAGACGAAGATGGGAATATCATAGAAAATGCAGTCACTGCACTTTTCAATAAAATCGAGCTTGAAAATCCTGATCACATTGCTGTTCGGTTTAGAAAAACGGCGATGAAAGGTGCAGCAAAGACTATCCTAGGTGTGCAGACGACTCTTATGGGAAGACTTAATAAATTCAACCTTGAATCTGTTTGCAGGTTGACGGATTTTGATGAAATGGATTTATATAATATTGGACGAGAGAAAACTGCAATGTTTCTGGTTACTCCTGCTGAAGATAAAAGTTTTAATTTTATAGTAAGCATGTTCTATGAGCAGCTTATACCGATCCTATATAGACAGGCAAGAAAGAATAAGAATCTGAGACTTGATGTTCCCGTACATTTTCTAATGGACGAGGCTGCTAATATAGTGTTGCCTGATGATTTTCTCACTGTTCTTACGACAGCAAGAAAGCATAGCATATCGTTTTCAGTAATTATACAAGCAATTACGCAACTAAAGGATATGTTCCCTAAAGAGCAGTTTAATACGATGATTGGAAATGCCGATGAATTTGTGTATCTTGGTAGTGGAGAGTTTGAAACGCAGAAATATATATCGGAGC
>UQNP01000090.1 GCA_900542385.1 uncultured Eubacterium sp. | reverse complement strand
ATTATTCCATTGACGGTAATAGCAGTAGGAGCGGCAGTAGCAATAGAGATGATAGGGAAAAGAAGAGATTACGGTGAAATCAACGACAGAGAGGAATAAGAGGAGAAAATGATAATGGCAAAATCAAAAATAGTAAAAGTAAATGAAGAAATCGCTGAGGTGGTTACAGACGGATATAAAAAATAGAAAACGGAGTTGTTGGAGGATATAAGAAAGTAGAAGAGGGTGTTGTCGGCGGTTTTACGAAGATAAGCGACAAATTCGTAGAAGAATTTCTTGTAAAAGAGGGTGAAACCGTAGAGGAAGCAAAGGAACGCATTGCAAAAGAAACGGATGAGAGAAAATGCAGGGAAACAGGGATAAAATAATATTTTAATCTCCAGTGAAAAACCCGTTTCAGATGAATCCGAAACGGGTTTTTTATAATCATGAATTTGTAAAATCTTTTTAATCGGACTTTATACAATACCCTGTGCCATCATAGCTTCTGCAACTCTTTCGAAACCAGCGATGTTTGCACCCTGTACCAGGGCGTTTTTGTCGCCGTAGTAAGTTTCTCCAGCGTTAGCGCAAGCGTTATAGATGTTTCTCATGATCTGGTGAAGCTGTTCGTAAACATCTTCATGCTGGAATACAGTATGACCTGCATTCTGACCCATTTCGATGCAGGAGCATGCAACACCGCCTGCGTTTGCAGCCTTAGCAGGGCCAACAGCAATCATCTTATCCATCAGATAAACGAGAGCATCGTTTGTTGTAGGCATGTTAGCACCTTCGCAGTAGAACTTGCAGCCTGATTCAACGATGTTCTTAGCATCTTCCATATGCACGTCATTCTGCATTGCGCAAGGGATGAAGAGATCAACTTTAACATCGAAGTCCTGGCAAACGCCCCAAGGCTTTTTGCCTGCGATAAATTTAGCTTCAGGGAACTTCTCAGCGTAAGGAGCGCAGATGTTTTTACCGGAAGCTCTCAGCTCGAGGAGATATGCGATTTTTTCATCAGTGCTGATACCTTCAGGATCGTAGATGTATCCGTCAGGACCGGAAATAGTTACGCACTTAGCTCCCAGCTGCTGCAGTTTCCATGCAGAACCCCATGCAACGTTGCCGAAACCGGAGATAGCAACTGTCTTGCCCTTCATTTCTTCGCCGTTAGCTTTCAGCATCTCTTCAGCGTACCATACGATACCGAAACCTGTAGCTTCTGATCTTCCGAGGAGACCGCCGTAAGGGATTCCTTTACCAGTGAGAACGCCTTCGTATCTGTCAACGATTCTCTTGTACTGTCCGAAGAGGTAACCGATCTCTCTTCCGCCTACACCGAGGTCACCGGCAGGAACATCAGTATGAGGACCTATATGTCTGTATAATTCAGTCATGAACGCCTGACAGAATCTCATTACTTCAGCATCGGATTTGCCGTTAGGATCGAAGTCGGAGCCGCCTTTGCCGCCGCCGATAGGAAGTCCTGTAAGACTGTTTTTGAATATCTGTTCGAAACCTAAGAACTTAATGATTCCAGGATATACATTTGGAGCAAATCTGAGACCGCCTTTGTAAGGTCCGATCGCACTGTTGAACTGATATCTGTAACCCTTATTGACCTGTACTTTACCAGCATCGTCAACCCATACTACTCTGAAAGTAACACCTCTTTCAGGTTCTGTAAGTCTTTCAAGAAGAGCAGCTTCTTCATACTCAGGATGCTTGTCGATAACAGGCTTGAGTGAAGTAAGAACTTCTTCTACTGTCTGATGGAATTCTGTTTCACCAGGATTCTTTTGTTTGCAAAGTTCAATACATCTTTCAACATAATTTGACATTTTACTTTTCTCCTACTTTTAATAAAATTTTACAAAATCAGTAATGTCTCACAAATCAATTATATCACTATGAAGGTTAGAGTCAATCAAATTCACCTGATAGAAACAAAAGTTGTAATTTTCTGATAAATAATTCGAAAAAGAATAAAAATTCAGCGGGATTATTCACATCGTAATTTACTGCAAGACAGTAAATTACAGGGATACAGCCGATGGATAGATCATGTTAAATCTCTATAAAATGCTTGATTTAACCCCGGAAATTGCTATAATTGAAACAATGAACAAGTTGATTTTACGACATTTACAGCATTTAAGGAGGTGATTTGGATGTCCGAATCCATGAATATGGATACGAAGTTGCGCAAGTTCGATGAAGATGTAGAAAATATACTTAATTTATTGGAAGAAAAATCGTATTTTAAGGCAAGAGACGCAATACTGAAGTACAACGAAGTAGATATCGCAGAGATCCTCGAAGAAGTTCTGGAAGAATCCGGTATGGAGAAGACCATCATTATATTCAGAATGCTGCCGAAAGATATTTCTGTAGAAGTTTTTTCTTATCTTCCGACCGATGATCAGCTTGAAATAATAAGAGGGATAACTGACAGG
The DNA here is from genome assembly GCA_900542385.1 of uncultured Eubacterium sp. Lineage (GTDB taxonomy): Bacteria > Bacillota > Clostridia > Peptostreptococcales > Anaerovoracaceae > Lentihominibacter > Lentihominibacter excrementavium. Next base: position 4,914 of record UQNP01000090.1, on the reverse strand, counting down.
GAAATATCCTATATAATAAATGAGCTGGATTTTGACGATATGATAGACGTGCTTGAGGAGCTTCCGGCCAACATAGTCGACAAAATACTTGAAAAAACACCTAAAGATGAAAGAAAACTTATAAATACATTTTTGAATTATCCTGACACCTGTGCCGGCAGTCTGATGACACCGGAATATATAAGTCTCAAGGAATCGATGTCTGTTGATGAAGCCTTGAAGCATATAAAGAATGTTGGGATGGACAGCGAGACTGTATATACATGCTATGTGAAGACTGAAGGGCGGAAGCTTGAGGGAATAGTATCTCTTAGAGCTCTTGTAGTAGCTGACGGAAGTACGAAGATCTCCGAGCTGATGAACACGGATTATGTATATGTAAGCGTTCACGATGACCAGGAGGAGGTCGCAGAGACATTTAAGAAATATGGATTTTTAGCGGTGCCGGTAGTAGATAATGAACATAGACTTGTGGGAATAATCACCGTAGATGATATTCTCGATGTAATAGAAGAAGAGACCACCGAAGATATAGAGAGAATGGCAGGCGTAATGGATGATTCGGATCAGGAGTATCTGGACATTGGAGTTTTCAAGCATGTAAAGAACAGGCTTCCGTGGCTTGTATTCATGACTGTGACTCTTATGATAACGGGATTCATAATAACTAAATTTGAAGCTGTGCTTTCTCAGGTCATAGTGCTGGTATCCTATCTGCCGCTCCTTATGGGAACGGGAGGAAACACGGGCACTCAGGCTGCTTCTTTGATAATAAGAGGTCTTTCGGTAGATGAGATAGATCTGAAAGATGCGGCAAAAGTCCTGTGGAAGGAATTCAGGGTAAGCGTGATACTCGGATTTATTCTCAGCAGTTTGAATTTCTTTAAGATAATCATCATAGACAGGGGAGAATTCCTGGTGGCGCTTACGGTTGCCGTATCCATGTTTATAATAATAATGTTTGCAAAACTTTTAGGCGGCATGCTTCCGATGGGTGCGAAGAAGATAGGAGTGGACCCTGCATTGATGGCTACTCCGATGATATCTTCCATAACAGATACGGTCTCAGCGGTGACTTATTTACTGATAGCATCGCTGTTTTTAGGGATAGCGCTCTGATGTTAAAAGATTCAGAAATCTACATATATATCTATATATATGTAAAAGAAGAATAAATTTTTTATAAAACTATTGTTTTTTGATTGCATTTAATGTAAAGTATGGGAGGTAACTTACCGAGATGAAAAAAACGGGCGGAAAGAAAATGAATAAACGGAAATTTGTAATATATGCTTTAATTTTTATGGGATTTTTTGCAATGGAGTTTCCGGGGATTCTTTTCGTAGGGGACAGGTTATATCCGTTCATCTTTGGACTGCCTTTCCTTTACGGGTATGTACTGTGCTGCTGGGCTTATATGTGTATAGTTCTCTTTTACGCCTATAAGACATCTTGGGGTAAGAAGTCGTTTTTCAAGAAGAATTTATAAATTGTAGGAAGGGTGAATCAAATGTCAGACGCAACGATATCGGTTATTATCTTTGTTGTGGTCATGGGCGTAATAATTTCCGAAAAGCTTCACAGAGCTGTTGTCGCCGTTGCAGGAGCAATGCTCCTTATAATATTCGGCGTACTTAATCTGGAGGAGAGTGTATCGTACATAGACTACAACACAATAGGACTTTTGATAGGTATGATGCTTTTTGTTGCAGTAGTAAAGCATTCAGGAATGTTTGAGTACCTGGCAGTAAAGTCGGCTAAGATAGCTAATGGTAATCCGTGGAGAATGATGGTAATTTTTATCATCATAACGGCAGTGCTTTCAGGACTGCTCGATAATGTTACTACTGTTCTTCTCGTAGGACCTATGACTTTCGCAATCACAAAGGAACTTGAACTGGATCCTGTACCTTATATACTGACACAGATCCTTGCATCTAATATAGGCGGAACGGCAACGCTCATAGGCGATCCTCCTAATATCATGATAGGAAGTGCTACAGGTCTTACTTTCGTTGACTTCCTTGCAAATGACGGTGTGATAATCCTGTTTGTGCTTGTTGCTACCATACTTGGTTTTTACTTTATTTACGGCAAGAAACTTTCGGCTTCAAAGGAAGCTATGGAAAGAGTCATGGCTATGGATGAGAAAGGTCTTATAAAAGATAAGTCTCTCCTTATAAAGAGCATAATAATGATAGTTCTCATAGTTGCAGCGTTTGTGCTCCACAGTGTGCTCCATATGGAATCATCAGTAATAGCGCTTACAGGTGCAGCTATCATGATGATAATAGGCAAGCAGAAATTTGAAACAGTCGTTCAGGATGTTGAATGGCCAACAATAGTGTTCTTTGTAGCATTATTCGTAGTCGTAGGCGGAATGCAGGAAACCGGTGTTATAAATTCGCTGGCAGATGTTATCATGGATGTAACAGGCGGAAAGACTGTAATGACTATGATGATAGTTCTGTGGGTATCGGCGCTTTTATCATCAACGCTGGACAATATTCCTTTCGTAGCAGCTATGATACCGCTGATCACAGCTATGGGAGAACAGGGTATGGATGTAATGCCTCTCTGGTGGGCATTGTCTCTTGGTGCATGCCTCGGAGGAAACGGCACGCTGATAGGAGCTTCGGCAAACGTTGTTCTGTCGGGCATAAGTGAAAAAAACGGATATCCGGTAACTTATATGCAGTTCCTTAAAGTAGGATTCCCGATGATGATAATGTCGATAGTCCTCTGTTCTATCTATATGCTTATCAGATATGCGTAAATTATATATGCTTTGATAGGCGCAGATATATTCAAGATATAATAAAGATCTATAAAAGTCTCCGGCGTGTACCGGAGACTTTTTAGCATTATGATATAAATTGCTTTTTATTTCTTTGCAAGCATCTGGTTGAATTTGTAGCCGACGCCTCTGACGCTTACTATATAATTTGTATCGTGGTTTTTCCTTTCCAGTTTTTTTCTAAGGGTGCTTATGTACACCATGACCGTTTTTGTATCATTTTCCATGCAGTTTGTCTTCCAGACTGTTTCAAATATCTGAGCTGCGGGGAAGACTTTGCGCGGATGCTGTATGAGGAGTTTTAGTATTTCAAATTCCTTTGATGTAAGATTTACTTCTTCTCCATCTATGAAAAGCTCATGAGTATCGAAATCGACTTTTAATCCCTCGAATTCGTAGTAGTTTTCTTCAGCCTCTGCAGCTTTTCGTACAAGAGAATTTTGTCTGCGAAGATGAGCTTTTATCCTGGCGATGAGTTCTCCGGGCATAAAAGGTTTGGTCATGTAATCGTCTCCGCCGGCAGACAACGCTATTATCTTATCGATCTCCTGTGTTTTGCAGCTGAGAAAAATGATCGGGGCATTTGAGACCTCACGTATTTCAAGAGATAAGGAAGGTCCTTCTGTATCAGGAAGCATAACATCGAGTATTATAAGATCAGGATTTTCTTTTTTCAGAAGCTCCATGGCTTCTTCCCCGGTATAGGCAGGAAGAGGTTGAAACTGTTCCTTGGATAAATATGAGCATACGAGCTTGTTTATAGCCTTTTCATCGTCTACTACCAGTATTTTTTCTTTAGACATATCAATCCTCCTTGTACAGTGGTATTATGAAAGTAAAAGTGCTGCCGAAACCATATGTACTTTCGACATATATGTCGCCGTGATGAGCGGCTATTATTTCTCTGCACAGCGTAAGACCGAGACCTCGGCCCTCAACGTACGTATTGCTTCCGTCATTTTCTCTGTAAAAACGATCGAATACGTAAGGCAGATTATTTTCTTTGATACCCATACCCCTGTCCTCTACGGAAACTACATAGTTTTCTTCTCTGTCATCTATGCGGAAATTTAAGAAAATTTTCTTTTCGTGGTGCGAGTATTTCATCGCGTTTGTTATCAAATTTGAAAACACCTGGTTTATTCTGTCGTAATCTGCCACAAGCCAATGCTTGTACAGGTTAGGAAGATCGTACTCAGCGGTGAGCTCAAAACCTGCTGATTTTATATCAGCGGAATTATTGCTCAAAAGTATTTCTGTTATATCTCCGGCAGTGCACGACATAAAATTGAAGTTGAACTGATGCGTTTCAAGTTTTGAAAGCTGATCCAGATCATCTACGAGTTTTTTTAGCGTCAGTGTTTTAGTGGTTATTATATCCATTGCTTCGCTTTTTTCCTCGTCGCTGCTCATTATGCCGTCGTTTAGCGCTGTAAGGTAGCCTGCTATTGAAGTTATAGGTGTTCTGAGTTCATGCGATATATATGAGAACAGCATATTTCGGTTTTTTGTAGCGTTTATCAGTTTTAATTCTGCAGATTTTACGTTTGTGATGTCTCGGAATGTGCCGTCTATTGCAGACGGGCGTTTTTCATTGTCGTATATTATAGTGCAGTTGAATTCTCCCCAGAACTTTTCTCCGTCTTTGTTGATCATTTCGACAACGCTCAGATCGTTTGCGGGTATTTTATCGGAGAATATATCCTCCACTTCTTCTTTATTCTTTTCATCGGCAATATCGGTGAACATGCCGGGATTATCATAGAAAAACGATTGTGAGAATCCTGTTACATCTTTGACTGAAGGTGAAATGTAGTCGAATGCCTTGTAAGGCGTCAGCCTGTAGTGAAAGATCACGTCTTTCGAATTTTCTATTATATTGTGATAAAGATCTCCTGCCAGATTGTTCTCTTTTTGCGTATACATCACATATATCATCAATATACAGAAGTTCAACAGATTAGAGAGAAGTATCTCGGTGATATACAGACTGTCTATATCTGCAAAGACTTCAGCTATGGAAAAGGCTGCTTTGCTGAAACCCCATATGAAAAATACTATCGTTGCTATGATTTTTTCGCCTCGGGCGATATGCCAGAGCTTATATATATTATAGC
>UQNP01000089.1 GCA_900542385.1 uncultured Eubacterium sp. | reverse complement strand
TTTCATTTTTATCCGCCGGTTTTATCCCGTTAAATGCAGTATCCATCTTATTACCTCCTGTACGGATAACAGTATCGCATATATGCTCTGATTTGGCAATAAGCCGTGATTGAAACCGGCAGACGAAAAAGCCCGGCGGAAATTTCCGTCAGGCTTTATGGAGTGTTTTAAGCAACTTCAATATTCACTTTGACTTATTTGGCTGTAAATGTCAGTTTTTCTCCGTCGCTGTCTATGAGCACGTCATCTCCGTCCTTTACCGTACCTCTGATGAGTTCTCCCGCCAGCTCTGTTTCCACATTCCTCTGGAGGAATCTCTTTACAGGTCTTGCACCGTAGGCAGGATCATAGCTTTCATCTGCTATGAACTTCTTAGCTCTGTCCGTAAGCTCCAGCTTTATCTCTCTTTCTTCGAGCCGTTTTTCTATATCCTTCATGGACATCTCAATTATCTTGACTATCTGATCTTCCGTAAGCGGTGAGAATACTACAATCTCATCTATTCTGTTCAGGAATTCAGGTCTGAAATATTTCTTTGTCTCGTCTTCCACTTTCTGTTTCACATCATCTGCAACGCTTCCGTCCGGTCTTATGCCGTCTATCAGATAGTTGCTTCCTATGTTCGATGTCATTATGACTATCGTATTCTTGAAGTCAACTGTTCTTCCCTGATTGTCTGTAAGTCTGCCGTCATCGAGAAGCTGCAGCAGTATATTGAACACATCAGGATGCGCCTTTTCTATTTCATCGAACAGTATAACGCTGTAAGGTTTTCTTCTCACTGCTTCTGTGAGCTGTCCGCCCTCATCGTATCCCACATATCCCGGAGGCGCGCCTACAAGTCTGGAGACGGAATGTTTTTCCATGTACTCCGACATATCTATACGTATCATGTTCCTTTCGGAATCAAACAAGGCTTCCGAAAGGGCTTTAGCAAGCTCTGTTTTTCCTACGCCGGTAGGTCCGAGGAATATGAACGAGCCTATCGGTCTGTTTGCATCTTTCAGTCCTGCTCTTGCACGAAGCACAGCTTCTGCCACTGCTTTTACACCTTCGTCCTGACCGATTACCCGTTTATGGAGTATTTCAGGAAGTCTCAGCAGTTTTTCTCTTTCGCTTTCCACAAGCTTACTTACAGGTATACCTGTCCAGCCGGAAACGACTTCTGCGATCTCCTCTTCTCCGACTTCTTCCTTGAGCAGTCTGTCTTCATCATCTTCATCAGTCTTTTTCTTTTCTTCTTCAAGTCTTCTTTCCAGTTCAGGCAGCGTTCCGTATTTGAGCTGCGCCAGTTTTTCCAGATCGTAATTTCTCTCAGCTTCTTCCATGTCGTGTTTCACTGATTCGATCTGCTGTTTCAGAGCTTTCGACTCAGTAATGGCTTTCTTTTCACCCTCCCACTGCGCTCGCATAGCATTGCTCTCGTCCTTTAACTGCGACAACTCTTTTTCAAGAGTCTCAAGTCTTGCCTTTGACGCCCTGTCTGTTTCTTTTCCAAGAGCCTGCTTTTCTATTTCAAGCTGCATTATCTTTCTGGATATTTCATCCAGCTCTGACGGCATGCTGTCAATCTCTGTCCTTATCCGCGCTGCCGCTTCATCCATAAGGTCTATAGCCTTATCCGGAAGATACCTGTCGCTTATATATCTGTCGGACAGCGTTGCGCATGCGATAAGCGCATTATCGGTGATCTTTACGCCGTGATGTATCTCAAATCTTTCTTTGAGCCCTCTAAGTATCGATATTGTATCCTCCACCGTAGGCTGATCCACAAGGACTTTCTGGAATCTTCTTTCGAGAGCTGCATCTTTTTCTATATATTTTCTATACTCGTCAAGGGTAGTGGCGCCTATACAATGCAGCTCACCTCTGGCGAGTTTAGGTTTCAAAAGATTTCCGGCATCCATGGCGCCTTCGCTCTTTCCCGCACCGACTATATTGTGTATCTCATCGATAAAGAGTATAATACGCCCCTCAGACTTTTCTATTTCATTGAGTACGGCTTTAAGCCTTTCCTCAAATTCACCTCTGAATTTTGCTCCTGCTATCAGCGATCCCATATCGAGTGCGAATATTGTCTTATCTTTAAGTCCCTCCGGAACATCTCCATTGAGTATCCTCTGAGCAAGACCTTCTACTACGGCTGTTTTGCCGACTCCCGGCTCACCTATGAGGACAGGATTGTTCTTCGTCCTTCTCGAAAGTATCTGTATCGTATGTCTTATCTCGCTGTCTCGTCCAATCACCGGGTCAAGCTTTCCGTCTCTTGCCATTTCCACGAGGTCTCTGCCGTATTTGTTCAAAGCATCGTAGTTTTCTTCAGGATTCTGGCTGGTTACTCTCTGATTTCCCCTGACTTTATTAAGAGCCTCAAGGAATTTATCTTTAGTTATACCATATCGCTTGAAGATCGCGGTTGACGGCGTATTCCTTTCATCCAGCAAAGCCATATACAGATGTTCCACACTGACGTATTCATCTTTCAGCTTATCAGCTTTTTTCTCAGCGTTTAGAAAAATCTGCTGAAGCCTTCTTGTGGAATACATTGATTCAGCACTGCCCGAAACTTTCGGCAGTTTATCTATCTCTGCCTGCACCGCTCCGATGACTTCGCCTGTACTTACATCCATGAACTTAAGAAGTTTAGGTATCAGTCCGTCTTTCTGCATGAGCAGTGCAAGATGCAGATGTTCACCATCTATCTGCTGATGTCCTTCCTCAATAGCAATGTTCTGACAATCTATTATCGCGCTCTGTGCGTTTTGTGTATATTTTTCTATGTTCATAATCTCACCTCCAATATTTATGAGGCAAAAAGGATACATTTCCCTTATATTCTCCCCATTGATTACATTTTAATCCTCCGAAATACGGAAGTCAAGACTTTTTTAGCACTCACTTAATAAGAGTGCTAATAATTTTAGTCTTTTGCTGCTCTCGGGATGGATTTCTTGATTTGTGGGGGTGGGAATGTATTGGATTGCGAGGCGAGATGCCGGCGGCGGGCAGTTCATCTTGGATTTATATGCAGGGGCTTGCCTTTAAGGAAGAGGATTTTCTCTGCTTAGTTTTATGTAAACTACACTTTTATCAAAATCTGATAATTCAATGCGTATTTTCAGAAAATTTTTGCTGATATTCCGCACTCAGATAACATCTGTCTTTACATTAAAAACTTCTCAATAATGAATTCAAGGCTATCCGGGTCTTCTACATCATCCTCGTATGTGCAGATCAAATTTCTATACTGCTTCCAGCCGCCTTTTCCGTACTTACTATATTGAGTTCTGCTTCGTATCTGTAGGCTATACCTGCTTCCTCAAGTTTATTGCCTATCATCCGTTCCGACTTTGAACGCATTATCCTTCCGCCATCTGTTACATATTTAAGATATTCTTTCGCATATGTATTGCTGCAATACGGTGAGTTTGCCCATCTCCACTTTTCAGGCGGCAGTTTTATCCTGGATCTGTCTAACATATGAAATCTTTCCAGTACTTTTTCCGATCTGTTTTCTGTAATGATATCTGAAGCTTTGCAAACAGCCTTTCCCAGTTCTGCGCATATTTCTTTTCTTTCTTTTATCAGTTCGCCTAAATATATTTTTCGCGCCAGGCTGTATACTCTCACGACATCTTTAGTTATCCCTCTGCGAGTTCCGCTGACATGTTCATTGAAATAGATCTTCCCGTTTTTACATGACATGTAAATTTTTCCGCCTTCGATACTGTCAAGCTCCCGTTCAAATTATGCCAAACCTTTCCCAGCGGCAACTTTTATCCTAATAAGTTCATTTTTTATTTTCAAATTATCATACATACCTATTACCTCATTATCTCTTCACTTTCATGACGCCCTTTTCACTATATGTAAAATTTTACCATTTACTGGCTATCGCGTCAATCTACCCTTCCACGCCCTATAAAACACAAGAAAACTTTCCTTCATCTAACGCACGGTTTTCTTTATACAAAAAACGCGTCTCTGCGATATACACAGCAGACGCGTTCTGATCTTAAAAATATTTATATCTCGAGGAAACCACAGATGAATCTATACAACCTCATCACATTATCGGTGAACACGCTTCCCCCTTCTTCATACTTTCCATTTTCATAGTCTTCCGATATGGCGTGCCCTTTTTGAGCGGCTCTGGACTGTACCATATCTAAAGCAAAATCATCCTGATCTCTAATAGCGGAAACAGCTACGATACAGCAGCCTGCAATCATATCCTTTAAGTTTGCCGACAGCGATGGATCGTCTTCGCTGCTGCCTTCCTGACACTGTCGGCAAATTTTGTCATATCTCTTCTGAAGATCATCATATACGCCTATCCAGTGATCAGCCACCTCTTCATACGTGCGTTTTGCTATGTCGTTTCTGTATTCATTTCTGCATTTCTCATGATCATGACCCGCATCGGTCTTCCAGATAAAGTACTCGGTTACTGAAAAAACGCACACTTCATTTACGCCGTACTCTATGCTGTCCAATCCCTCAAACGGCGCGTTCATGAAAAAATCATCTATACCGTTGAATATTCTGCATAAAATATCCATCTTTACATTGGAAGCGACAAAATCATCCATTTCCTTTTTAAGCGTATCGGTTTCTTCGACGAGAGAATCGGCATCGTACATTTTCTTCGTGTCATCTTCGATCAATTTTTCATAAAATGCTCTGCATTTGCCGGCATTTTCCTCGTTCATCCCCTCTATTATCTTATTTATATCTATGACCTCTTCTGCTATGCCTCCTCTTGTCAGCTCTGCCGTCTCACCGGTACATATCCTCTGCATACCAATAGCAACTTCATAATTCATGCTCGTATCATCCCTCCATATATCAGTTGTTTTCCGTCAGTTCTTTAGTTTCGGAATCGCATACAACATCCCTCTCTCCGAATCGATAATGCATATATGTCTTTCCTTCTTCCGTTTCACTTTTACTCATAAAACCATTCACAAGATCAACAGCCATCTTGTCCGATTCAAGAGGCTCTCCCACAAAGGACCAGATCTTCAGCATTGCCAATACATCGTCCTCATCGTAAACAGTCGTAATACCATCAGCTATGACTACGATCTTATGCAGTACTTCCGCTATATTAAAATGAAACTGTACACTTCCGCCGTGAATTTCTTCAAGTTTTACCATTTTCATTCTTCCTTTCTGACGTTTGCGCATTTTGCTGCGCTTCATGCATTATGCTATTGCACATATTCTTTAATCAAGATCTTATCATGCAACGATTGTTTAGTCAATTTGCAGTGTATTTTCATAAAAACAAACCGGCAATATTTATTGCCGGTTTGTTTAAACATAACATATGGACTATTTTAATATAACTTTTACAATAATCTTTCAAATCCCTCAGTAGTATATTCTTTTCCTTCATTTTTCAATGCGAGTGCTTTCCTTAGCAAATTAAAGTTTTTTCTATTAATAGGATAAATAATCACAAATATAAGAGATAGTATTGTTATAAGTGCCGGAACAAGGGTATTCAACATCAGTATTCCATTCTTAACTATTTCGGAATGTACCTCTGCAGTTCCATCATATCCTACAGCTGAAAGCACTATACCACTTATCCATACTGATATTGCAGATCCTATTTTTTGAGAAAAAAGTATAAGTCCTGAAACAGACCCTTCCTGTCTTTTTCCCGTTTTAAATTCTACAACTTCATTATAATCATACAGCATAGTAGCTCCTATTGTCCAGAATGCTGCCATGCCAAACGAATTAAGGAAAGTGCATACTATGAGCTGAGCAAAAGAATTTATACCATATATATAGAAAAATATACCTACTACGATACTTATTGCCGCGGTTATTCCCATTATCAATTTTTCATATCCAATCGACACAAGAAACTGCCCCATATAAATATTACGTTGCTCACGATTTTCCGGTACAATATAATGATATATTTCATGATACAAATATTTAATATATGTAGGCATATCGTAAAAGCACACATGTGGAAGATTGATATCTAAAAATTTAAATTCTTGATCTGCTTCTTTTAAATCCGTCGTATAGAAATTTGTTTTATCAAAATATAAAGCACTTTCAATAATAGGAACTGTATCTACTGTCACAATTGGAATTATTTCCGTTTGATTATTTATGCCTTTCAAGCAATACGCTTGTTTAAGAATCTCTTTGATTATATTCATATATCCAAATAACATACAATCTTCTTGACCTGTATATCGTAAATGACATTTAGGAATCTCAAATTCAAGACTGTTAGATTCAGCCATATGAAAAATCTGCTGTTTTAGATTATTCAACATAATTCGAAGAATTTCAAGAAAATCAATATCGTACTCCGGATAAGCATCAACAAAAGTAAGCATTTCTCTTATACATTTAAGGCTATTTTTAAATATGTGTGAAAAATCAATAGCCCAATGTTCATTAACAGCAGAAACAACATTTGATCTATAGTCACACATTAAAGAGTCAAACGTATCCACTACACCTGTAGATGTTGATAGAGTCTGCTTCAATTTTTCTCTGACCAATTGATATTGACTTTGAATCTCTCTTAAATTATTAACGAGGCTTTCAAATTTATTTTCTTCTGGTTTGTTTTTACTTTTTGAAGATTCAGATAAATTCTCTTTTAAATATTCAGATCCAATCTCTTTTCCAAAAATCACACTTGTTTGCAGAATTTCTTTCTGATACAAATTTTCAACATGTGTCAAAAAACTATTTCCATTAAACGCATTATACGCATCTTCTGCATCTACTTCAAGTAGTACATCATACTGTCCAGAGGTATGATATGTGGCAATAATCTTCATATTTGTCGCCTGCGGCAAAATAAATTTTTCTTCTGGAAGATATCTTTTTAATGTTATCTGTATAAATGCCTTACCTTTTATTTTATCAATATTTTGTTTATTTGCATTCGGATTCTGTGAAAAAATAGTATGAGCAGAAAAAAACTCATCTATATTTTCTGTTTTGATATAATTAATAATATCCAATACTTCTGTATATTGATTTCCAAACCATAATACCGAAATTCCAAAATTGCCAAGACTTCCAAATATCATAAAGGTAATATCATAATTCTTTTCTTTAAGAAATTTTAAGATTTTATTTTTAACTTTTTCTTCGGCAATCTTAACAAGCTTTTCATAGTCCAATTTAGATGTTCGAATATTATTTTTAAATGGAAATTCTGTCAAACCAATAAACAAATGATCATCAAAATCCTTTTCTTCTTCACTGTAAAATCCAAATTTTCCTTCTTTTTCATAATAACAATAAGCAGGTTCTGTCTCTAATGAATAAAATAAAAGAGATTGACGATTACCAAGCCAGTTCTTGCCCAGCTCTGATAAATCTCTGAACCTGCTTATTTCTTCAACACAATTGACTTTTAAGCGATCAAATTCCCCAAAAGTAAGGAACGTTTTTTTGGCGTCATTATAGTCCATAACTCCATCAAGATCACTTAGAGACTCTTTTGTATATCGAATATATTTATAATATTCAAAAACATATCCTATCATTTGTATCTCTCCACTTTTCCCTAAATTT
>UQNP01000088.1 GCA_900542385.1 uncultured Eubacterium sp. | reverse complement strand
ACCGCCTCCTTATGAGAAATCTTATCAAGATCACGATATCCGTCTTTACCTTTCATGTGATTCAATACGATGCCGCAGACTATTACAAGTAAAATAGTACCCCAGCCGAATATTACTATATCCTTGAGCAGATAACCTCCATATCCGTTCTGTATATAATTCACAGTGTTCAATATGATCATCACGCCGAGTACCGCTACAGTGACAAATTTAAGAGTATAACACCACCATCTGCCTATGCTGAAATTTGAATATCTGTTAGCTTCACGTCTCAGACTTTCAAGATCAAATAACCATCCGAGCAGTATTACTTCTATACATCCGCACCCTACGATACCGATATTATTTATAAAGTTATCCACTATATCGAGTATTATCATACCTGCTCCTGTTATAAACAGTATGCTTATGAGAAAAGCCGGTACTATCACCACTGTTGTAGCCTTAGCGTGAGACACGTTGAATTTGTCGTGTATCCCTGATATGACTGCCTGAAGTATGGAGATCATGGAAGTTATCGCCGCAATAAACAAAGCTCCAAAAAAGCATACTCCAAACACTGCGTTAAGAGCAGGCAGCGAACTTATCGCTGTAGGGAAGGTAATAAAGGCAAGTCCAACTCCACTGCTGGCAACCTCTGCAACTTCGGCGCCCTGCTGACCCGCCATATATCCTACTATGCCGAATATACCTATTGCAGTGAACACCTCAAATCCGTGATTGGCAGTAGCTGTTATAAATGCGCTGTTTACTACATCGCTTTTTTTCGGAAGATAACTGGAATATGATACCATTATTGCAAAGCCTACCGACAGGCTGAAAAATATCTGTCCATATGCAGCTACCCATACGCTTGGATCTTTAAGAGCTCCCCAGTCAGGTTTAAACAGGAACTCAAGACCATCTACAGCTCCTGGAAGAGTTGCTCCTCTGATTACAAGTATCACTATCAAGAGCATCAATATCGGAAGCGTTATCCTGCACGCTATCTCTATACCCTTTCTTATGCCCTTGTACATAATAAATGCCACTATAGCCCAGACTACAAGGAATGCTAATATCATATTAGTCTGCAGCTGTCCAAGATCGGTCGCACTTTCAGTGGCTCCCAGGAAATCCATGAAGAATCCTGACGGATCGTCTCCCCACGCAAGATTAAAGGAAAATCCTATGTATCTTACAGTCCATACTATTATAGCCATGTAATAAGTGGATATTACAAAAGCTACCATTACCTGAAACCAACCCAAAAGTTCAAACTTCTTGTTCATTCTCGCCAGTGTAACAGGCGCGCCGCCTCTATAGGTTTTTCCTATGGTATACTCAAGAATGAGAAGCGGTATCCCTGCCGTCAATATGGCAAAAAAATAAGGTATGAGAAACGCTCCTCCACCGTTAGTTCCCGCTACATAGGGGAATCTCCATATGTTTCCCAAACCTACTGCCGAGCCTATAGCTGCAAGCAAAAAACCAATTTGATTATTCCATTGTTCTCTCAATTCTGTCACAACTCCTTCTCAATGATATTCTTAAACCCACTCATTATTATTGCACATAAAAAGAGCTGCTTCAACATAAATCAAAGCAGCTCTTAAAACTTTATTCGGTTATACTACCTTAACGTTCAGGCCACAAACCGCAGCCTTCGCATTACAGCAGCGCTGTATCTCTGTCCGCCAGCTCTTTGTACGTATGATACTTCTGCTTTGCATCTTCCTCCGTCATAGCGAAGAGTTTATCCGCAATATCAGGGAACTCCTTAGTGAGCGAGGAATATCTGATCTGGTCGAGTATGAAGGACCTGAAGTCTGCCGTAGGCTCTTTTGAATCCAGAATAAACGGATTCTTTCCCTTTTCTTTGAGCTGCGGATTGTATCTGTACAGATGCCAGTATCCTGCAGCTACAGCGTCTTTGATGTTCTCCTGAGCCTTGCCCATTCCTTTCTTCAGTCCGTGATTGATGCACGGCGAGTAAGCTATTATTATGGACGGACCATCGTAGCTCTCAGCTTCTATTATAGCCTTCATGAGCTGATTTTTGTCAGCGCCCATTCCTACCTGTGCAACGTATACATAACCGTATGACATTGCCATCAGGCCAAGGTCTTTCTTCTTTATTCTCTTTCCGGCTGCGGCGAATTTAGCTATGGCCGCCTCAGGCGTCGCCTTCGAAGCCTGACCGCCGGTATTGGAATAAACTTCGGTATCGAATACGAGTATATTGATATTCTCACCGGACGCAAGCACATGGTCAAGACCGCCGTATCCTATATCGTATGCCCAGCCGTCGCCTCCAAGCGCCCATACGGATTTCTTAACGAGATAATCCTTAAGCTCCAATATCCTGTCACAGAGCATATTTACGACCTGGTCTTCAGTATTGAGATTTTCGATAACATCTATTACCTTGTCGCTCTTAGCCCTGGATTCTTTTCCGTTATCCTTGTATTCGAGCCATTCTTCCATGGCTTCCTTAAGTCTTTCATCGATATCAAGCTCAAGCAATGCTCTCATCGTATGTTCTATTTTTTCTCTCATCTGTTTTGATGCCAGCAGCATACCGTATCCGTATTCTGCATTATCCTCAAACAATGAGTTCGCCCACGCAGGACCTCTGCCGTTTTCGTCCTTGCAGTAAGGCATTGACGGAGCCGATGCACCCCATATGGATGAACATCCTGTAGCGTTGGCGATGAGCATCCTGTCTCCGAACAGCTGAGTGATGAGTTTTATATACGGTGTCTCGCCGCATCCGGAACATGCACCCGAAAATTCAATGTACGGCTTTGCAAACTGACTTCCCTTAACCGTATGAGTATCAACCCTGTCATCCTTTCTCGATATGTTTATGCCGTAATCCCAGTTCTTACTCTCTTCTACTACATCGGCATAAGGCTTCATGATCAGAGCTTTTTCCTTTGCAGGACATATATCAGCACAGTTTCCGCAGCCCAGGCAGTCAAGAGCAGAAAGCTGCATCCTGTAATTGAGACCCTCAAGGCCCTTGCCTACAGCTTTTATCGTCTTGAAGCTTTCAGGCGCCGCAGCCTTTTCTTCATCATCAAGAAGCATAGGTCTTATAGCCGCGTGCGGACATACGAAGGAGCACTGATTGCACTGAATACATTTGTCCGCCTGCCACTCAGGAAGATATACGGCAACTCCTCTCTTCTCGTATGCAGCAGTGCCCGAAGGGAATGTTCCGTCTTCTATACCTTCAAATGCGCTGACAGGCAGGTCATCTCCTTCCTGCTTGTTCATAGGGATGAGAACATCTTCTATGAACTCAGGCAGTTCTTCATATTTTTCCTTAGGATCTTCGACCTCTGCCCAGCTGTCAGGAACTTCTATCTCTCTTATGGAAGCAATTCCCTGATCTACTGCGGCACAGTTCATATCGACTATGTTCTGACCTTTTTTCTTATATGCTTTATCTATACCTTCTTTGAGATATTCCACAGCATCATCGATAGGTATAACTCCGGTCAGTTTAAAGAATGCAGCCTGCATTACCATATTGATCCTGTTTCCCAGACCTATATCCTCTGCTATCTTCCACGCATTTATAACGTAAAATTTTATATTTTTCTTAGCAAGGTCTCTCTTTACTTTTGCCGGCAGGTTATCGCCTATCTCGTCATCCGACCATAATGAGTTGAGCAGGAACGTTCCGCCCCTCTTAAGATCCTTCAGCATATCGTACTGTCTTATGTACGCCTGGTTATGGCAGGCTACGAAGTCAGCCTGATTTATGAGATATGTCGACTGTATAGGATGCTCTCCGAATCTCAGGTGAGAAACCGTAACTCCTCCGGATTTTTTGGAGTCATATGAGAAATACCCTTGCGCATACATATTAGTCTTATCACCTATGATCTTTATCGCTGTTTTATTCGCACCTACCGTACCGTCAGATCCGAGTCCCCAGAATTTACACTTTATCGTTCCTTCCGGCTCTCTTGCGATACCTTCGGTATAAGGAAGCGAATGACCTGTAACATCGTCTTCTATACCTACTGTAAAGTGATCTTTAGGTTTCTTATGATAAAGATTATCGTATATAGCATGAACCATTCCAGGGGTCGTATCTTTCGAGCCGAGTCCGTATCTTCCTCCGTAAACAGCCGGCGCGTTCCTTTCTCCGTAAAGCAGTGACTTTACATCCTGATAGAGCGGCTCTCCAAATGCTCCCGGCTCCTTGGTCCTGTCAAGAACTGCTATTCTTTCAACTGTTCTCGGCAGAACATCCATGAAATATTTCTTAACAAAAGGTCTGTAGAGCCTTACTTTTATAAGTCCTATCCTGTGACCTTCTGCGACCATCTTGTTCATGGTTTCTTCTATGGTTTCACATACAGACCCCATAGCTACTATTATGTTCTCTGCGTCAGGCGCTCCTACATAATCAAAAGGTCGGTACTTTCTTCCTGTAAGCTCGCCTACTTTGTCCATGTATTCTACCACTATTTCAGGTATAGCATCATAGAACTTGTTGGCAGCTTCTCTTCCCTGGAAAAATATATCAGGATTCTGCGCCGTACCTCTTATAACAGGATGTTCCGGATTCAGCGCTCTGTCTCTGAATTCGTGAACTGCATCCCAGTCAACCAGCTTTTTGAGGTCGTCATATCCGAGTACTTCTATCTTCTGTATCTCATGGGACGTTCTGAATCCGTCAAAGAAATGAAGGAAAGGCACTCTGCCCTTTATAGCGGAAAGATGTGCTATACCTCCCAGATCCATTACTTCCTGTACCGAGCCTGATGCGAGCATTGCAAATCCCGTCTGTCTGCATGCCATTACATCGGAATGATCTCCGAATATGCACAAAGCATGTGTAGATACACTTCTCGCTGCAACATGAAATACTCCCGGGAGCAGTTCTCCCGATATCTTATACATATTAGGTATCATCAGCAGAAGTCCCTGTGATGCTGTATATGTGGTGGAAAGCGCTCCTGCGGCAAGAGAGCCGTGTACTGCTCCCGCAGCTCCGGCTTCAGACTGCATCTCTGCAACCTTGACCGTCTGGCCGAATATATTTTTTCTTCCGTAAGCTGCCCATTCATCCACTACTTCCGCCATAGTTGAAGACGGAGTGATAGGATATATCGATGCTACGTCGGTAAAAGCATAAGAAACATGAGCTGCCGCCGTATTGCCATCCATTGTTTTCATTCTTCGCTGTGTCATAATAATCCTCCAACTCAGTTGCGTATCATCCTGGTCGATAATACTTTTTTATTTATGCAGAAAATATCTTTTTATGATATTTTCAAGGTCAGACAACGTCTACCCCTGTCGAAACAAAGCCGGCATATCCGGCTCCGTTGTTAAGATTAAGTACCCCTCAGTACTAAAAATAATGTTAGTACTAAACGGTACTCTACACTATAAACTTTACAGTAACTATGATATTTTGTCAACCGTGTACTGAAAATTATACAAAATACATATCGTAATTTTAAATACGTTGAAATTTCAATGATTTGACAGTTTTTTAACAAATCTTACGTGCTTGTTAATACTCATTTTTACTGATATAATATCCTCATATATCTATGAATTTAAAGCAGGAGCTCAGAACGTTGAAGAAAAGAATAAACTTTAAACGCGAAAAAGAATTCGATACAAAGACGCTGTTCGACGATTTACGCAAAAAAGACGAAAAAACAGCAAAGGAGCATATTCCCGAAAAAACTGAACTCAATATAAAAGAGGGGGATAAAAAGTCCGATACAAACGAGGATAAATCGGAACAAACATCTACAATTCCGGTAAATTTCGGAAGCGAAAAACCGACAAAAATATATGAGCCCAGACCTCTGATGCCCGGAGACGGCATGTACGAGGATATATTAGAACAGTTTGCAAGCGCTCCTACTAAACCGAAATACTGGTTTGAAGAGTTTGGAGACTACTGGTCATGCAGCTGTGGACATATCAACAAGGGTGAAATATGTAAAAACTGCGGTCTTGAAAGAAAACTTCTTAAATCATTATTCATACTTCATAAGCCTGTAGGTGAGCCTGGAAACCTGAACAAACGCCTGAGAAAGACCAAAGATCAGGTGGACAGAGAAGAATCCCTTCAGGCTGAAAAGGAAGAGAGACGCAGAAAACTCAACGATATGCGCGGGGATGAACTGAAAGTTGTCCCTATAGACCTCGATCCCGATGCTGCAACGGATAATGAAGAAAATACATCAGCCTGCGGAGAAGCATCTGTTTCCAGCGCAGAATCTGATGAAATTCAAACATCCGCCGATGCTGACAATGAATCACAGTCTGAAATCAAAACAGATGTAAAGGATAATGAAAAATCCGAAATCAACGGAAGTGATATTGATGACAAGGATGAAACCGACAGCAATGCAGCTCAGAACTCCGGCAAAGATGAAAAATCCGAGTCAACAGACGCAGAAAACAGGAAAAGCAGCAATCTCCCTGCAACAATACCGGCAAATGACAGCACATCTCAAGAGGGAAAAAACGACGGAAACAAAGAACGCAAAAAACTCAGCAAACGGACTAAAATAATAATCATCTCAGTTATCCTCGCCGCAGTCCTTGCTGCCGCCGGTTTTGCAGCATACAGATATCTTGCCGCCCCGGCTATCCAGTACGAAGAAGCTTTAAAACTTATGGACGCAGGGAAATACGAAAAAGCCATTGATAAATTTGAAGCTCTTGGCGACTACAAAGACTCAGAAGAAATGATATGGGAATGTTACATCGCAATGGGCGATGAACAATATGAAGCCGGCGAATTTTCTGCAGCTATAGAAACATACAATATCGCCATGGAACTTAAATCCAGCGATGAAATACGTGAAAAAATACGAAAATGTTACATAGGTATAGGAGATAACTATTATAGCAACGGAGAATTTGAAAACGCGCTCTCAGCCTATGCATCAGCACAGGAGATAAACGACAGCGATAATCTCCAGGAGAAGATCAATCAGGCAAAGTTCGGCTATGTAAAAGCTTATCAGTCGGACAGAACAGATAAAGTCGAACAATATATGTCGGAACTTATGGCCATCAGCTATCCCGGTATACAGGAAATCTACGATGAATACTACGCATGGCATGTAAACATCATCGCCAACACTTCGGAAGATGATCTTTCCAATGATGTATCCACTGTAAGCCGTAAGGATACGGTATACTTTCATTCAACACTCAGCGGCGGAGAGCCTTCAGAACAAATAGAACTGTATTATGAAGTTACCTGGCCAAGCGGATCCAAACAGGTCTATAATCTAAATCAAAAATGGAGCAGCGGGTCAACCATAACAGCAAGGTTCCAATACTCCATACCGCTTTTCGGCAGTGAAGGTAAATTCACATTCAGGCTTTTCGACAGAAGCACAGGCGAAGTCCTTGGCAGCGATTCTGTCACTTTCGAAAATTAGTAAAAACAATCGAATAGAAAAATAAATACGCCGCGCAGGATGCGCGGCTTTTATCTTTTACAATGAAAAAGGAGACCCATATGGATCTCCTTTTATCTTCTCTTTTCTAAGCTCCCTCTGCTTATTATTCGATGATCTCCGTTACTACTCCGGAGCCTACTGTCCTTCCGCCTTCTCTT
>UQNP01000087.1 GCA_900542385.1 uncultured Eubacterium sp. | reverse complement strand
GCACCATGTTGTTTATATCTTCTTTGATGCTGTCTGCACTGTAAGCTTTGAACTTCGTATGTCTGTAAAGCTGACAGAATTTGCATTTATTCCACGTACATCCGTTGGTCACCTGCAAAAGCAGACTGTCCGCTTCACTGGGCGGTCTTATGGGCCCTATCCTGAAAGTTTTCTCCATATCGTAATACCTCTCTTTTGATTTTTATAGTTATTATACATTCATGAAAGAAAAAGGTAAAGCCGCAGGCTATGCAAAATTCTCCCATCTGTGTGATAAAACAAAAAAAGACGCCTGCCACAATGGCAAGCGTCTTTATATAAAATCAATTATCAATTCTTGGAATATATCGTCTTTGTACTCACTCCGTCCAGCGCACCCAGTTTCCCGGATAATGCGCTTATCGTATCCTGATCGGCTTCTATCGCTATACTTATTATGGACATATTTTTCTGCGGATGAGGTACACCCATACGCCCTATTATGTGGCTGCGATATTCGTGGAGAAGCTGATTCAGATCCGCCACGGAATTTTCATCTTCAACTATTATGCCTATAAGAGCAGTCCTGCTCCCATTTTCACTCATTTAGGACACTCCTTTCAACTTCTCGTCTCTACTTGCTGGCTCGTCTTCCGCCCTTAGCTACGCTGGCCCTTATCTCCGCCTTTGCGATCGCCGTTCTGGCTTTCAAAACATCGTTCGGATTTCCATCCTCCTCATGTTCTCTGAGCCAGTTTTCCGCATTCTCTTTTTCGGCGAGCACTCTGTCCATATCGATATCATCTTTCCATTCGATGGCATCGGTATATATTATTATGCTGTCTTTGACATCGATAAATCCTCCCGATACAGCAGCTATCTTGAAGTC
This sequence comes from uncultured Eubacterium sp., assembly GCA_900542385.1. Classification (GTDB taxonomy): domain Bacteria; phylum Bacillota; class Clostridia; order Peptostreptococcales; family Anaerovoracaceae; genus Lentihominibacter; species Lentihominibacter excrementavium. Next base: position 6,747 of record UQNP01000087.1, on the reverse strand, counting down.
ATTTTTGGCCGTCCCTTTTTCCTGTATGCAGAGTTCGCCTATATCCAGAAGTTTGCACGCCCATGAATGACCGTACATGAAGCCTTCATCGCCGGAAAGAGTCCTGACGATCACCAGCTCCACGTCACCTTTATAAAACATTTTTGAAGGAGTTATTATCTCTAAATTCACACTTCTGGCCATAACGCTCTCCTACTTCTTACTATTCTGGTATTTCTCCACTACTTCATCTATGCCGCCCGCAAACAGGAACATCTGCTCAGGGATCTCGTCGTGTTTACCATCCAGTATTTCTTTAAATCCTCTTACAGTTTCCTTGAGAGGCAGATATTTACCCTGCATTCCTGTAAACTGCTCAGCTACGCTGAACGGCTGAGAAAGGAATCTCTGTATTTTTCTCGCTCTTGAAACTATCAGCTTATCAGAATCAGAAAGTTCATCCATACCAAGTATGGCTATGATATCCTGAAGTTCCTTATATCTCTGCAAAACTTCCTGAACTCCTCTTGCAGTTTCGTAATGTTCCTGACCTACGATAAGAGGATCCATTATTCTCGATGTGGATTCGAGCGGATCTACTGCCGGGTATATACCAAGCTGTGTTATTGCTCTGGAAAGTACTGTCGTAGCATCCAGATGAGCAAAGGTAGTTGCCGGTGCCGGGTCAGTCAAGTCGTCGGCAGGTACGTATACAGCCTGTACCGACGTTATAGAGCCTTTTTTCGTTGAAGTTATCCTCTCCTGAAGAGCTCCCATTTCCGTTGCCAGCGTAGGCTGATATCCTACCGCCGACGGTATACGTCCAAGCAGCGCAGATACTTCCGATCCTGCCTGCGTAAATCTGAATATATTATCTATGAACAAAAGTACGTCCTGGTTTTCCTGGTCTCTGAAATATTCCGCCATAGTAAGTCCCGTAAGAGCGACTCTCATTCTTGCGCCAGGTGGCTCGTTCATCTGTCCGAAAACCATGGCAGTATTTTTTATAACACCCGACTCCATCATTTCATAGTACAGGTCGTTACCTTCTCTTGTTCTTTCTCCTACTCCGGCGAAAACGGATATTCCGCCGTGTTCTCTCGCTATGTTACTGATAAGCTCCTGTATAAGTACCGTTTTCCCTACTCCGGCTCCTCCGAACAAACCTACTTTACCACCTCTCGTATAAGGTGCTATCAGGTCTATTACCTTTATACCTGTTTCAAATATCTGAGCCGATGTATCCTGTTCTTCAAAAGAAGGTGCTTCTCTATGGATAGCTTCCCTGAGAGCAGTTTCAACTTCTCCCTTGTTATCTATCGTATCACCTATTACATTGAACATCCTTCCCAGGACTTCTTTTCCGACCGGCACTTTGATAGGGGCTCCCGTATCTTCAGCCTCCATGCCTCTCCTAAGACCATCGGTCGATGAAAGAGCTATACATCTTGCGACGTCATCGCCTTTGTGCTGTGCGACTTCAGTCACTATCGTACCGCCTTCCTTTGTCTTGATTGTCACGGCATTAAGCAGTTCGGGCATCTCATCTTCATTGAATTTAATGTCGATTACAGGTCCTATGATCTGATCTATTCTTCCCTTGTTCATTTTCGCCTCCTAATTTTGCGCCTCAGAGCCGGCAACGATTTCTATGATCTCATCAGTTATAGCGGACTGTCTCGCCCTGTTCATAGTGAGCGACAGGTTTTCAAGCATATCTCTGGCACTGTCTGTAGCATTTTCCATTGCCATTCTCCTGGCTGCGTGTTCACACGTAGCCGACTCTACTATAGCTGCATAAAGCATCATTTCCGCATACTTGGGAACCAGATAGTTGAATACGTCTTCCATGGATGGTCCGTATTCCACATCTTTTGCATTATGCATTACTTCAGGGTCGTTTTCTATTTCAAAAGGCAGCAGCGTAATGCTCCTTACCTCCTGTTCCATCGAGTTTATAAAGGCGGTATATACGAGAACTATCTCGTCTATCTCACCTTTATCGTACATGCTTATTATCGGCAGCATCATATCTCTGGCTTCCAGGAACGATATATTTTCAGGAGGGCTGAGATAATCACCACAGATATCATAGCCTCTCTTTTCAAAGTATTCCTTTCCCTTCGTGCCTATGGCAAGTATGACAGGTTTTTCAAGACCTGCATTCTCGCCCGCATCTATCCTGCTCTGGGCTTCTTTCAGTATATTGCTGTTGAAGCCGCCGCACAGTCCTTTACAGCTCGTCAGAGTTATATAACACGTCTTTTTTACGTCTCTGCCGCCGGCAAGATATTTTTGCGGGATCTCTTTGCTGTTGTTGAACATCTCCGCTATCGTATTAGTTATGTAGTGTGAGTTTTCATTTGTTTCCTCGAATATGGCCTTCGCTTTTCTGAGTTTGCCTGCGGATACCAGCTTCATGGCATTCGTTATATGCTCTGTGCTTGTAACACTTCTTATACGCCGCTTTATATCCTGTATATTGTCAGCCGCCATTCTCACACCTCCCTTTTTTCTTTCATTTCACTGCGGCCGCTAAATGCCGCAGTCCGGCTGTCTATGCCAACACTTTTCCTGCATCGGCATTTACACTTAAGAATTCCTTTTTACACAGCTCTATTCCTTCTTTGAGCTGCGCCTCAGCCTCTTCACTTAAGACTCCTTCGTCAACTATGGATTTACCTACCTGAGGATAGTGCGTATCCATAAAGTCATACAGCGATCTCTCAAACTCTTTTATGAATTCAACCTTGATATCATCAATGTAATTATTTATTACAGCATATATTATCATTACCTGATTGTATACCGGGATAGGCTGATACTGCGGCTGCTTCAGTATTTCCATGAGGATTTCTCCGTGCTCGAGCCTTGCTTTTGTCTCAGGATCGACATCAGATCCGAACTGAGAGAAGCTTGCCAGCTCGTTGTACTGCGCCAGCTCAAGCTTTATGGAGCTTGCAACCTTTTTCATCGCTTTTATCTGAGCGTCACCGCCTACACGGGATACGGATATCCCTGCGTCTATTGCAGGTCTCTGTCCTGAGAAGAACAGCTCTGTCTGCAAGTATATCTGACCGTCGGTTATGGAAATAACGTTCGTAGGTATATATGCCGATACGTCTCCTGCCTGAGTTTCTATGATAGGCAGCGCTGTTATAGATCCTCCGCCCAGTTCATCTGAAAGTTTTGCAGCTCTTTCAAGAAGTCTTGAATGGAGATAGAATACATCTCCCGGATAAGCTTCTCTTCCTGGCGGTCTTCTGAGCAGCAGCGACATTGCACGATATGCTACCGCATGCTTTGACAGATCATCATAAACTATCAGAACGTCTCTGCCCTTATACATAAAGTACTCTCCTATGGCACATCCGGCGTAAGGAGCTATATACTGGAGCGGTGCAACGTCCGAAGCTGTAGCCGATACTACTATCGTATAATCCATGGCGCCTTTGTCTTCAAGGGTCTGAACGAGCTGCGCTACAGTGGATTTTTTCTGCCCTATGGCAACATAGATACAAATAACGTCTTCATTTTTTTGATTTAGTATCGTATCTATAGCGATCGCCGTCTTCCCTGTCTGTCTGTCTCCTATTATGAGCTCTCTCTGTCCCCTTCCTATCGGGATCATGGAATCTATCGCCTTTATTCCTGTCTGTAAAGGCTGATATACCGATCTTCTCTGCAGTACGCCCGGCGCCTGGAATTCCACAGGTCTCGTCTCATTGCTGACTATAGGACCTTTTCCGTCTATTGGCTGGCCTAAAGCATTTACTACTCTGCCCATGAGATCGTCTCCCACAGGAACTTCAACTACTGCTCCTGTAGGTTTTACGATATCGCCTTCCTTGATATTTCTATCGGAGCCCATTATAACGGCACCGACATTGTCTTCTTCCAAATTAAGCGCCATGCCGTATGTATTGCCGGGGAATTCAAGAAGTTCTCCCGCCATACAGTTGTCGAGTCCGTAGACTCTCGCTATACCGTCGCCTACCTGGATGACCGTACCGAAATCGGAAACATCAAGCTCGCTCTTGTAGTTTTTTATCTGTTCTTTTATGACTGCGCTTATTTCTTCCGGTCTAAGGTTCATTTCTTTTCCTCCCTAATTCAAAACAATCTGACTTTCAAGATCGTCAAATTTCTTTCTGATAGAAGCATCTATGACCTTGCCTTCCACAAAGATCTTGAAGCCTCCAATCAGCTTGGGATCTGTTTCGTTAGTCAGTCTCACATTGATTCCGAGAAGTTTTGACACATCTTCCTCCAGTTCTTTCACTCTGTCTTCCTTTAAAGGCACTACAGAATAAACAGTTCCGTAGGAATAGCCTTCCTCTTCATCTATAAGACCTCTGTATACTTTTATTATTTTCTCCAGATGCCCGGTCCTGCCTTTATCTATCAGGACAAAGAGAAAGTTTAAAAATTCTCTGCAAATGATGCTGCCGAAAATTTTTTCCACCGCTTCTTTTTTTTCAGCAGCGGATATTGCCGGATAGCTGATAAAGACCTTCAGATCAGGATTGTCTCTCATTATCCCGATGACCTGGTCGGCATCTTTCATGATTTCATCTTTTTTCCCTACGTCCCGAGCAGCTTCAAAAAGCGCTGTGCCGTAAGTCAAATCAACCGTTAATTCTGCCATCCCGCACTCCTTGCCTTATTTATAACTTCATCAACAATGGCGTCCTGACCAACATTGCTTATCTCTTTTTCTACTATCTTTTCGGCGGCAAGTATAGCCAAAGCTGCGATCTCCTGTCGCATTTCTTCCATAGCTTTCGCTTTTTCGCGCTCTATGTTCCTCTCTGCCTTCGCCATTATCTCACTCGCCTGACTATTAGCATTTTCTATGATCTCTCTTGCCTGCGCATCCGCCCTTATCTTTGCTTCTTTGATTATCTCGCGTCCTTCGGCCTCTACATTGGCTATACGCCTGTTGTAGTTCTCCATCTTTTCATCCGCACGTCTGTTTACGGCTTCTGCGCTGTCAAAGGCGTCCTGAATGGAGTTTGACCTTGCTTCCATGAAATCTTTCACTTTTTCAAAGAAGAACTTTTTGAGCACAAGAAACAGAACGATTACTGTAATCCAAACCATTATAATCGACCAGTTTATTTCTATGAGCCCTGTATACTCCATTTATCATCGCCTCCTTCCTGTCTGATACATAAGTAATATTTACAGCATTCCAACCAGCGGATTTGCAAACAGCAGCAAAATAGAAACTACGAATGCAAATATCGTCGGTGTTTCGGATACGCCCTGACCAACGAGCATTATCTTCAAAATATCGCCCTGCGCTTCCGGCTGTCTTGCAACGCCTTCAACGGCTCTGCCTGCCGCATATCCCTGTCCTATACCTGTACCTATACCGCAGATCATTGCCATTCCTGCACCCAGTCCTGATAATCCGAGTACGAAAGCTTCCGGTGTAATTCCTGTCATGATAACATCCTCCTTGTCTTTAATCTTCTATATGGTCGCTTAAAGTTATAGCTTCATTGGCAATAAATGCCATGGTCAACATTGAAAATATATACGCCTGTAATACCGGCTCAAACATATCAAAGAATGCATTTGCCGGCAGCGGGATTATTGTATCCAGTATAGGGATACTGCAGAACTGATAAGACAGCGTCGCCAGTCCGCTGTAAACCAGCGACATTACTATCACTCCCGCCAGTATGTTCCCGAAAAGTCGAAGACCGAGGGAAAGAGGCGTAGAAAACATTTCTATGACGTTTATGAATATCATGAACGGATATGGAGAGCACATATGCTTCAGCTTGCCTCCAAACCCCATGTATTTCACTCCTGTTCCCTGTATCAGGAAAAACGTCGTTATCGCCAGCGCAAACGTACAGTTGATATCGCTGGTAACCGGTCTGAAACCGAAAAGTCCCAGAGCGTTCGAAAACAGCATGAAGAAAAATATCGTAGCCATGTACGGTGCGAACACAGTACCCAGCTTCACTCCCATGATGGACTGCACCATTCCGTAGGCTTTTTCTACCACGAACTCAGCAATCACCTGCTTGCCCTTCGGCACCTTCTGAAGTCTGCGAGCCGACCAGCACGCAAGCACTCCTATTATGACCGCCACTATGACTGCCCAAACTACTGTTTCGGTTATGAAGAACGTTCCGTCACCGAAAATAAATATTTTTTTAGGTCCCAGATGCGATAAGTCATGCATACTTATTCCTCCTCTCTGCCCCAGTATTTGTCTTCCTCTTCCTTATCTTCCGCCTCGTACATAGCCTGCACTTCGGGTCTGACCTTTCTCTTGGTATTGAACTCCGGTTTGACAGCATGAAAATAATAAAGAGGCAGCTTTGATGCTAAAAATCCAAGCAGACACGCAAGTCCGGGAGCAGTCCCCTGTTTTATCGCCAGGAAAAATACTCCGCAGTATATCAATATCCTTATAACGAAACTTATGGTGGAAAATCCCGCGTTCCCACTGTCCAGCATTTTCTTCAGAAAAAAAGCCAGTATGTTAAAATTCACCAGCGCCGCAGCAAATCCTGCCAGCAGAAATACAGTAAACCACAAATCAAAACCTATTATAAAAAGTGATACTATCTGACAGACAGCTATGACTATGAAGCCATATACAGCCACTTGTTTTTTTATCTTGCCGACATCATCCATCCCAGACTATCACCTTTCCTTTAAATTTTCGATTTGTCTATTATTATACACTTGTTTGCTATAAATGTAAAACAATTTTTTCAATTTTATTCTTTTATTATTACACAA
>UQNP01000086.1 GCA_900542385.1 uncultured Eubacterium sp. | reverse complement strand
AAAGTTTATTTTTTCCTTCGCCATTTTCTTCTCCTCCTCATTCATTTTTCAAGCGCCAGTTTTATAAATTCATCTATCAGATCAGGATAACTTATCCCTGTTGCTTCCCAAAGCTTAGGATACATGCTTATATCTGTAAATCCCGGAAGTGTATTTATTTCATTGAATATCACCTTTCCGTCCTCCTGCAGGAAGAAATCCACTCTTGCAAGCCCTCTGCACCCCATTATATCATAAACTCTTACGGCAGTATCCCGCATCTCTCGTTCTTTTTCAGGAGTAAGGTCCTTGACTATTTCAGTATACGATGCTTCATTTTCGTACTTTGCATTGTAATCATAAAACTCGTTAGCAGCAAATATCTCGCCTATACGTGAAGCTTTTGCGTCCCCGTTTCCAAGCACCGATATTTCCATCTCCCGTCCCGTTATGCCTTCTTCCACCACGACCTTACTGTCTTCTTTAAAGGCTTTGATAAGAGCTCCTTCTATTTCATCTTCGTACTTTATTTTTGTTATACCTACAGAAGAACCCGCGTTGGAAGGTTTTACGAACAACGGAAATCTTCCTTTAAAATATTCTGTGATCCTTGATACCTCTTCATCTCTTTTCTGGTCAAACAGCTTCCTGTATACGATCACAGCATCAGCCTGATTAACACCCCCGGCTTTCTCTACCATAGCTTTCGTTGCCGCTTTATCCATAGATTCCGCCGATGATACAGTATCAGCGCCTACGAACGGAAGTCCCGCTATTTGTAAAAGGCCCTGCATAGTTCCGTCTTCACCGTTTTTTCCGTGAAGTACAGGAAATACAACATCTATTTTTACATTTTCAAAACCTTCCTTTTCTTCGATCAGTATTCCTTTCCTGTCTCTGTCGAGGGATATATGTACTTTCTTGTTACTTTTATCATACTCCCAACTGCCGTCTCCTATATCAGAAGCAGGGGAACTCGTCAATAACCAGTTCCCCTGCTTTGTTATGCCAACGGTATATATATTATATTTTTCTCTGTTTATATTTTTTACTATAGATGACGCAGACGCACACGAAACCTCATGTTCCGATGAAACGCCGCCGAAAAGAATCAATAGAGATAATTTCTTTTCCATACCGTTAATCCTTCCTTATTTTAAATTTAATAAAGTCCTGTTCTCGCAGATATCCTGTTGCTTATCTTCTGGACATCCTGAGTCGGCGTATAGTCCTCCTGCGCGAAAAATTCTTCATGAAGCTGCGATACATTGCTCTCAAGTGTCACAGGAGGTCCGTACCATCCATTGTTGCTGTAGCTTCCCACCTCATAAGGCCATCCGACGCTGTCTGTCATAGTATATGATGTCAATTTCAGAAGCATTCCCATCATATCTGCCGACGACATGTTAGTCTTTATTTCAGGCAGTATTTTCTCAGAAATATTTTCAAGAGTACTTACGTTCATTCCCTTGGCTTTTTCAAAAGCTGCCTGAACGACTATCTTCATCCTCTCATTTCTCCTGTAATCTCCTTCAGAGGAATCTTTTCTTATCCTTGCGTAGGTTACCGCCTGATTGCCGTTTAAAGTCTGCATTCCGGCTTCTTTGATCTTTTCATTCGATCCTCCTATGCTGTTGTAGGTATCCTGTATGTACTTGTTCATCTCGTATATCTCAGATTCCTGTATCTCTATATCAAGACCTCCAAGAGCATCCACAGTATCGGCTACCGATTTCCAATTTACAACAACTACTTCTTTTATATTCAGATCAAGGTTTTTATTGAGTGCGTAGAGCACCTTCGTAGGACCGCCGTAATAATAAGCGTGGGTCACCTTATCAAGACCCGGTGTATCATCTCCCAGATCAAGCATCGTATCTCTGTATACGGAGAACATCTTTATCTCGTTCGTTTCTTTGTTTATGCTGGCAATGATGATAGCATCGCTCCTTACATTGGTGTCATCTGACATATCCCTGGCATCTATGCCAAGTATGGCTATATTCCTGTAGTTTCTGAGATCTGAATCAACTTGAGGGTTTATGCCTATCATGTCCGGATCAAGCTCTATCCTGCCCACGTTATCCAATGTATTTTTAACTACAGTGAGACCTGCCGCAATAGTTCCTCCTATCCCTATAACGAGTATAAGGACGACTATAAGCGCTATTTTAAGACCTCGGCCGTTCTTTTTTCTCCTTTTGCCGCCTCCTGTACCGTCACCGCCTGCGCCGGTAGTCTGTCCTCTCTTCTCAGCTTTTTTAGCCGCTCTCTTTTCTGCACGCGTCATTTTATCAGCTTTGTTGACCTTGCCCTGCCTGGCTATAGGCTTTTTGCTTTTATCTTTGCTGCTGCCGCTTTCACGCGCTCTCAGGTACTCTTCCCTCTCCCTTTGCTCACGGCTTTTTCTTCTCATTTCAGAAGCCCCGTAAGGTGTATCTTCTATGGAGCTTCTCCTGTTTTGATCACTTCTTGAAAAATATGAACCGTACAGTGTATCGTCTTTTACATAGCTTCCTCTGTCGCTTCTGTTTTCTCTAAGGCTCAGGTACTCCCTGTACGCCTGCTCTCTTGCGTGATCCTCATTGCTTTTATTGTTTTCAGGTGTTTTACCGTAACTCATGATCGCACCTATTTCCTTTCACATCACAGACCATTATATCAACAGAACTGTTTCAAATCAACAATTGACGCTATTATGCCTGTGAATTTTATGTGAACATCATATACATTCAAATGCTCTTTTTACTTCACAGCGCGCAGTATCAAGCCTCTTTTGGGCATTCTCTGCGTCGCTTCCTTTCATGCAGTAATATATCTTTATATTCGGCTCAGTGCCTGAAGGCCTCGCAGATACCCACGATCCGTTATCGAATACGAACTTCATCAGGTTGGAAGGCGGAAGGCCATGCTCCCCCTCTTTGAAATCTATTATCTCTGATATATCCCCTGTATTTTTAAAATATTCCGCACCATGATATCTCAGATCTTCCATTATGCGCTCGATCTCATCAGCTCCTTTCGCGCCTTCATATGAGATGGAATCCTGTCCGTCGGCATAATATCCAAACTCTTCGTAAAGCTCTGAAAGCCTGTCCGCAAGCGTCATATCATATTCTTTAAGATAAGCTGCCATCTCACATATCAGCATGGCGGCCGATACCCCGTCTTTATCGCGTACGTGCCGTCCCGCTACATAGCCATAGCTTTCCTCATACCCCAATAGAAACTGTTCATCTGTAAGCATATCGAGTCTGTCGCACACGTATTTTGATCCTGTAAGAGTTTTAAGCACGCGGCATCCGTTTTTCTTGGCTATATCCGAGCCCAGCTCTCCTGTTACTACAGTCGTTACAAGCGTTCTCCGTCTCCCCTTTTTCATCCTGCATATAAAGTCTACTAAAAGCGCACCCGTCTGGTTTCCAGTAAGATATTTATAGCCTTTCCCACATCTCACTCCAACTCCTACCCTGTCGCTGTCCGGATCAGTTCCTATTATCAGATCAGCATCAAATTTCTCTGCTTCTTTTTCCGCCTCTGAGAATACTTCGGGAAGTTCCGGATTCGGTTTAACAAGTCCCGGGAAATCTCCGTTGAAATTGCATTGCTTCTCTACAAGCTTTAAATTTATAAATCCATCTGCTTTAAGTATATTTTTCACATAATCTCTTCCCGATCCGTAAAGAGGAGTGTACACCACCTTTAGATTTTTCTTGCTTTCCCCTTCCTTTAGCAAGGAACATCCGATTACCGCTTTTTCAAACTTTTCGGCAGCCTTTCTTCCTATGTACGTTATCATATGACTGTCAGAACTGCACATCTTTATATCCAGAGGATCTTTCATACTCCCGATGATCCTTGATATCCTTTCAGTCATGTCAGGAGCCATCTGTACGCCGGAGCTGCCGTAAGTCTTGAATCCATTGTACTCTTTGCTGTTGTGACTTGCTGTTGTAACGGCGCCTCCATCACATCCGTATTCTCTTATAGTATATGAAAGCAGTGGTACCGGAGAAAATCTGTCAAACAAAAGCACATTCACTCCGTAAGCTCCCAGTACTCTTGCGCTTTCCAATGCGAATTCTTTGGAGCCGTTTCTCGTATCGTATGCAATTGCAGCCTTCGCTCCTTTTCCAAGTATTGCTGCGAGCGCACGCGATGCCATCCTTATCGTATATTTATTTATACGATTGATACCAAGTCCCATTTTACCGCGCATGCCTGCGGTCCCGAATTCAATGTTTTTATAAAAGGCTTCATATATTTCATCATCATTCATACTTTGAAGCTTTCTTTTGTCTTCATAACTTATATGGGGACTTTCCATCCATTTTCTGTAACTTTCTCTGTAGTTCATTTTCCGGAATCTCCAAATACGAAAAATCTTTGTCCTGCATAATTCAAAACAGTAAATATCACCATACCTGTCAGCATTGCTGTGTTCTCCTGCAGTCTCACTGAAGCATCTTCAAATAAATACGATATAAACGGTTTTGCTGCACCGTAAGCAATGATATAACACACAGCTATATTTGCTGCAAATCTCACAAAGCTTCCCACTGTCTTTCCTGAATATCTGAAAGTATACTTTCTGTTAAGCACATAACTTAAAATACTGACAAAAATGTAGTTTGCCGCCGACGATAACCAGTATGAACATCCGGCCAGGTTGTACAGTCCGAACATTATCGCCGTACCAACTATGGTATTGATGATACCGACTATTATGAATTTAAACAGTCTGTTGTCCTTTATAACGATTCTATATCTGTTGTCATGCGTTTTCAAAATATTTAAGTGTCCTTTTTATTCCTTCATCCAAAGAATACGCAGGTTTCCATCCTAATTTTCTCAATTTATCACTGTTCAATATACCTAAAGTAAAAGGTGCAGCTCCCGTATTCACTGTTTTTTCAGGTATATCAACTACTACCTTCAAGTTTTTCTCAGGATATGCACCTGCAACAGCCTCTGCAAGCTGCTTTATTGAAACAGTTGAATCAGGGCTTGATATATTGTACACTGTTCCATCAGAGTTTAAAAGAATGTAAAACAATGCTGATACTGCGTCGCTTATATAAGTATATGTTCTTATCGGCTTCCCTTCACTTTTCATAAGAATATTTCTTCCATTTACAGCATCTCTGAAAAAATCCGCCTGAACTCTCCCGTCATCTAAAGACATTCCCGGACCATACGTATGAGCTAATCTTGCTATTTTAATATTGAGCCCATATTCATCTGCATACGACGCACACATAGTTTCAGCGGCTTTTTTCCCTTCAGGATAACAAGAACGCGGTGATATAGGATCTACGAATCCATACGTGTTTTCTGTAAATTCACTTTGATTTTCATAAGGCTGCCCATATATTTCTCTTGACGAAATAAACATATACCCCTTTGCATGGCTTTTCACTGCCAGATCAAGAGTATAATAAGTCCCAAGTACATTTGCTGCTATGGTTTCTACAGGTTTTTCTTTCATTATAAGGGGACTTGCCGGGCTTGCAGCATGGATTATATAATTAAATTTTATGTTTTCCTTAAATGGCTCAGTTACATCTTGGCATATTATATTTATTTGCGTTTTAATATCTTCAGGGAGTTTGTCTGGATTTCTGACAAGCGCATATACATCCATCTTCCATCCTTTTTCTTCACGCAGTTTTACCAAAGTTCTCACAATATAACTGCCTAACATACCGCTTGCACCAGTTACCAGAACTTTACTGTCTTTCAGCAGGTCCCAATTTATATCCTGATGTATTATTTCCAGCACATCCTCATTGAGTATCGTATTCATACTTGTCCTTTCTTTATTTCTTGAGTTTCTCCGTGATCTCTTTGGTTGAAAGTCCCAGTGCCTGTTGATTCTCTCTGTATTCCAACATTGCTCTAAAGATATAAAGATCTTCAGGTGTCGTAACTTTTATGTTTCCACGGTTTCCCTCAATCATATATACATCTTTTCCTACACTGCGCATAAGTGTACAGGTATCTATTATTCCATCATACCCATTACGTTTGCTTCTAATTTTTTCATGAGCTTCTATTACTTCACCTAATATAAAACTTTGTGGAGCCTGAGCCGTGTAAAAGTAATTTCTTTTAGGAGAATCTTCTACAAACAATCCGCTTTTACTTATGATCGGTGTTTCAAAAAATTTAGTGCATGTAATAGCAGAGCCCTTGTCTCTTACCATATTTATATTTTCCTCTATGACATCAGGTGCTATGCACGGCCTGACACCATCGTGTATCATGACGATATTATCACCACCTTCATTATCAAAGGCAGCTTTAAGTCCATTATATATAGATTCCTGTCCCGTTTTTCCTCCTGGAACTATTTCTTTTAACTTAGTTATCAAAAATCTGCGCGACATTCTTTTAAGCTTTGCAATATATTCCGGTTTGCATGCCACATACATAGCGTCAACAAGAGGATGCTCTTCAAAAATCTCCAAAGTATGTATTATGATAGGCTTTCCATCAACTTCGATAAATTGTTTAGGTATTCCCGAGCCCATTCTTGCCCCGCTGCCTCCTGCAAAAATAACAGCAATATTCTTATTCATTTTCCGATCCTTTCTTCACAAGAATTTCATCAATTATCTTATCTGCTGCTTTTCCATCATATTCTTTAAAATTTTCATCCGCAAACTTTTCTATTTTCCATGTTTCAAAATCCTGATTCTCAAGACATTCCATCAATTCTTCAAAAGTATCGCATACTTTTCCAGGAGCGTTGTCTTTTACGTTTCTATGAACACCTCTTGTTAGCTCATAAATTTCTCTGTCATATGTATAAAATACAACAGGTCTTCTCATCAGAGCATATTCAAAATAATTGGATGAATAGTCAGTTATCAGTAAATCAGTAATATAATACAGCTCATTTATATTATGATAATCTGAAAATTCATAGATCTCTTTACTGTATTCTTCAGGAATTTCTAAACTTTTTCCAACAAATGGATGCATTTTTATCAGAAATACCCATCCTTTTTCCCTGCAAAACTTTCCTATTCTATTCAGATCAATTTTATCACAGTCATAATATGCGTCTTTCTGATCTGCTCCTCTGTATGTTGGTGCAAACAATATTATTTTTTTATTTTTCAAATACGGATATTTTTCATAAAATTCATTCTTAAAATTATCAATAATTGCTTCATCCAGGAAACTATCCAGTCTGGCCATCCCAAGAGGATAGAAAGCACTGCTTTCCACAGCGAATACTTCCTGAAAAACATCGCTTAGATGCTTTGATCCTGTAATAACATGGGTATACTGTTTATGACATGAACCTTGAGGAAAAGGACTCCCGTCTTTCCCAAATCTGCTGTATCCAACCGATTTAAAACCTTCTCCTGCATGCCATACCTGCACAAGTTTCGTTTTTTTCCCTAATCTAAAAAAGCCAAACACCGGAGCGTAATCATCTACAAAAATCACATCCTGAGCTGCGATTTTCGTAACAACCCTCATCCAGCTCAAAATATCTTTTGCCTTTTGATGATTACCTGCCGTATTTCTGTATGAGTACGTAATTTTAAATCTCTTATCAAGACCTCTTTCCTTTATTCTTTCGTCTATCGACTTTAAATTACCCCATAAGTTTTTCTTCGTTTCGCTCATTATCATGACACGATTACCGTTTTTAGGTATCAATATATAAATCAAATGATAATATATCCTTATCATTATTATAGAAGCAAACATAAAA
>UQNP01000085.1 GCA_900542385.1 uncultured Eubacterium sp. | reverse complement strand
TAGACCACAGTTTACAAAGATGCTTAAGGATATCAAAAAAAATCCTCCCGACTTTATCATCTGTTACAGACTGGACAGAATCAGCAGAAGCGTAAGCGATTTTTCATCGTTTATAGAAATGCTCAATAAAAACAATATCTCATTTATCTGCATAAAAGAAGAATTCGACACATCAAGGCCTATGGGAAAAGCCATGATGTACATCGCTTCTGTATTCTCTCAGCTCGAACGGGAAACAACAGCCGAGCGGGTGAAGGACAACATGCTCATGCTGGCACGCACAGGAAGATGGCTTGGAGGCACCCCTCCCACAGGCTACAGATCAGAAAAAGTTCAGGAATCATCTCATGATGGCAAAATCAGAACACATTGCAGGCTCGTATCCGTCAGGGAGGAACTCTCTAAAGTAAAGGAAATCTACCGAATCTTTCTCTCATGCAAGAGCATAAAGGATACGGGAGAAATATTGAAGATACGCGGCATAATGTCAAAAAACGGCAATACATTTTCCTCCGTTGTAATAAAACAAATACTTACGAATCCTGTCTACTGTATAGCAGATACCTCAGCACGCAGATATTTCGATGAAAGAAATTCCAATATATGCTTTGATGAAAAAGATTGCAGTCCCCTATTAGGTCTTGCCGTCTACAATAAAAGAGACTACACCAGAAAAAACGCCCCGAAACGCTCAGAAAAAGATTGGATAATCGCTATAGGAGAACACGATGGCATAATAAACGGAAAAGACTGGACAGCGGTACAGAAGATCATTTCCTCCTCACCATGCTCCAGGAGCAGGAAACGATCACAAGGGTAGACACGATCACGAATCTTATACATTGTTTATTTCAGGCAGATACACCACCTTGTCGCACACCTTTTCCGCAAGCGCCATGCTGTGTGTTATTACCACAAGTCCAAGCTCACGCTCTTTTGATATATTCAGTATCAGCTCCCATATCTGAGCCTGTGTAATGACGTCCATCATTGTACTGATCTCATCGCATATCAATACTCTTGTTTCAGGAGCAAGCACCCTCGCTATGCAAAACCTTTGAAGTTCTCCGCCCGAAAGTTCAGAGGGCCGTCTTTTGAGCCACTCTTTATCTATTCCCATAGCCCGCAGAACGCTCTCATCCGGGTGCCAGCATTCATTCAATACCCTCTCCATTTTCCACCTGGGATTTACCGCCTGCTCCGGATGCTGATATATCATCTGCACCGGCAAAAAGCCTCCGTCCGATAAAGGCTCATCATCTATGAGCACCTGCCCCTCATCAGGCTTTACATATCCTGCAAGTATTTTCGACAGCGTACTCTTCCCATATCCGGAAGGTCCGGTTATCCCGACTCTTTCACCCGGCTCTACAGTAAGACCCACATCCTTCAGAATCCAGGGCAAATGCTCCCCATATCTGAAGCTTATATTTTCCGCTCTAAGTCGCATATATACACCTCACCTTTCCCTCTCTTAAACTTCTCATAGGAATATCTTTCCTGCATTCAGATGTCCTGTAAGGGCACCTGTCATAAAACAAACATCCTTCGGGAAGAGCTCCGGCATAAGGCTGATTTCCTGCATAGGGTTTAAATCCGTTTTGAGGAAGCGCATCTATAAACGCTTTGCTGTACGGGTGCCTGAGCGACTCTTTTCCGTTCTTAAAATCTTTTGCCGAGCATATTTCAACTGTAGTTCCAGCATAAAACACAGCCACTCTGTCTGCAACTTCAAGAGCGAGGTCTATATCATGTGTTATCAACATCACCCCGCATCCCATATCTGCAAGCTTCCTGAAATTTTTCAGCGTTTCAGCCGCCAGATCAATATCAAGTCCGGGAGTCGGCTCATCTGCGACAACAAGTTTCCTGTCCTCCATAAAAGCCGTCGATATCAAAACTCGTCTCGCCATTCCACCCGACAGCTGAAATGGATACATCTCAGCCACTTCTTCATCAAGTCCGCACATTTTCATTACTTCTTTCATCTTATTTTCATTTCCTGAAATCCCCTGTATCTGCCTGCCCACTTTCATAAGAGGATCGAGAAAATTCACAGACTGCGGTATGAAAGCGATATCTTTCCCTCTTACCTCTGCGAGAAGCTCCGATGTGATCGGCTTACCTTCAAATTCCATCGTCCCGCTGATACGGGCATTGCCCGGAAGTATCCCTAAAACAGAATGAGCCAAAAGACTCTTGCCGGAGCCGCTGGATCCGACTACAGCCAATATTTCTCCGGCACAGACATCCACATCAAGCGAATGTATGACTTCAAGCTCATATTTGTCCCATCCCCTGTCATAACGTGTGAATGAGACTGTAAGGTCTTCAACTTTTAAAACAGGCGCTCGCCTTTCTTTCACGTTCATTATATTTGTATGCCTCCTGCTTAATCATCACTGTCTCCGGCATTTAGCAGTATTTTCACCTTATCGCCTATCTTATCAAAAAGTATCACTGCAACGAGAAGCATTATACCCGGGAAAAGACAAAGCCACCATTTGCCTGTTACTATGTGGCGCATTGCTTCCGACAGTATCCCTCCTATCGCAGGGGTCGCCGAAGAGAAACCAAACCCCAGAAAAGTAAGAGAAGCTTCATGCATTATGGCGTGAGGGAAAAGAAGTATCAATCCCACGATATATACGGGAACAACATGAGGCACCATGTGTTCCTTTGCAATAAGGAATTTGGATTTTCCCATTTTTTCTGCTGCCTTCACATACTGAGCATTTTTTACCTGAAGCACTTCCGCCCTCACGATACGAGTCAGTTCAGGCCAGTGTGTCACTGCTACAGCAAACGCGACTCCAAATCCTCCTCTTCCCATCATGTATGAAATCAACAAAAGCAGTACGATATGAGGTATTCCCATACAGCAATCCACCAGCCACGTGATCATTCGATCCACCTTACCTCCGCATACGGCGGCGGCCACTCCAAATATAAGCGCGATCACCGAACTTACTGCTGACGCAGCCAGTCCTACGATTATACTGTTGGATAGTCCTTTAACGCTTCTCCAGAACATGTCTCTGCCCATAAAATCAGTACCGAAAGGGTGATCAAGCGAAGGAGCGATAAATTTATTTTCATAATTCACACCGTAAAGATCAGGACTCATTACAATACCTGCAAAAAGAACGGCAGCAAGATATAGTCCTGCGATGGATATCCATATTATCATTTTTTTCTTAGGGCTCATTGACGAACGCTTCAGAGGTGTATCTTCTGCTGACAAAACTCTGCTATGCACGATATCCACCTTCTTTCAGCCTCGGGTCTATGACTCCGTACAATATGTTCGCTATAAAATTACCGATAAAAACAAACACTGCGCTGAACATGGCGATACCTATCAGAAGAGGTGCATCTGCATTGAGTGCCGCCGCAGTTGTCGCACTGCCAAGTCCCGGATAAGAAAATACCGTTTCCGCCAACGCAATACCTCCAAACAGCTCGCTAAAGGATGCAAACTGAAGCGTGACTGCCGGTAAAGCTACATTTCTCAACCCATGGCGCAGCACAAGCTGTCTGTCCGATTCTCCCCTTGCTCTGGCAAACAAAATATAATCGCTGTTCATTATCTCTATCATCTTCTGTCTGGTATAAAGCGTTATCTTGCTCGTTCCCAATATACTTAAAGTAACGGAAGGCAGTATCATATGATATATCCTGTCCCACAGCGTAACATCCTCTGCTAATTTGTCCAAAGGAGCCGCCTGTCCTATAGGAAACCATCCAAGCATGACGGAAAATACTGTAAGCATGAGAAGTCCAAACCAGAAAACGGGCGCGGACTGCAATATTAAACAGAAAGTTTTTATACCTCTGTCCAAAAGGCTTCCCCGTTTCAGCGCGGCTGCAAGTCCGCCTGCAAATCCAAGCACGCCGGACAGCACCCATGCCGAAAGTATGAGAGCAATGGAATATTTGAAACGATCAAGTATCACAGTTCCCACAGGCATATTGTACGTAATGGAATTTCCAAGATCTCCATGGATCGTATTATCCGCCCATTTTACAAATCGTTCTACAGGAGGATCTTCAAGTCCCCAGTGTTCCGCTATCTGCTCTTTTGCTTCTTCAGATAAAGTAGATTCTGCACCTACATAAGAAGTAAGGGGATCTACCGGAGACGCCGATACCAGTATGAAAGAAAGAATGCAGACAGCCGCCACAAGGCTGATCATTCTTACCGTTGTTGAACATATGTATTTTAATCTGTTCATTGTTTTAATGTCCATTCGTTCATATTATTTATCACAGGAGCACCATGTCCGTGAGGATGCGGTATCTGAGTATCAGCGGAAATATCGAGGGCATCACTCACAAAGTAACTGTGCTCTATATTGACTATATAAAGATAACCGTAATCATCTGCCGTCATATCCTGCACTTCTTTCCATGCTGCAACAGCCGCATCGTGATCATTAGCGCTCAGCGCTGTGTCTATCCTTTCATTGACCTGCGCATTATTGTATCCTATAGTGTTCGGTTTCGCAGGATCTGTCCCTTCTCCTGCATAGAAAAGATTTTTGAGGACTACAGGATCATACTGTCCCCATCCCCAAACTACTCCGTTGGAATAAGCAAGTGTATATAATTCATCCCAGGATTTCTGGTCGACATTTATTTTTACGCCTAAAAGTTTTGCCTCTTCAGCTAACGCCGCAGCCAATTGATATCGTTCATTGTCACCGCTCGGTGCATAAACCGAAAATTCACATTTCATCCCGTTTTTTTCATAAATGCCATCTTCACCTTTTATCCAGCCTGCCGCCGCAAGCAATGACTCCGCTTCGTCTTTGCGTCCATCTTCATATCCCGCAGAATTACCCCATTCGAGATTTTCTGTAAATCCCTCTGCCGGTTTTCCCACACCGTTAAGCGCATCATCTATTATTTTCTGGCGGTCTATCCCTATCGCCAGCGCTTCTCTGACAGCCTTATCAGACGTCACGTCATTTCCTACAATGATTTTGTTTCCATCTTCGTCAGTCACCTCTTTTTCTGCGGCAACAGGAAGACTTATCTGACGCACATCCATGGTTTCAAGGTTTTCAACATGCATTCCGTCAACTTCTTCACCTATGTAATTCGGCTCTACCATGGCCAGATCGAGTTCCCCGGATTTTACAGCAGAAACAGCCGTATCGCTTTCCATGTTAAGTATCGTCACCTTATCAATGGAAGGCGCCCCTCCGTAATAATCATCGTTTGCCTGAACGATGATCTTCTGCGCTGTATCGTACTGCGCAACCTTCCACGGACCTGTTCCTACAGGCATTGTGTCAAAAGTGCCGCTTTCATAGGAATCACTGGGCACGATCCCAAGACAGGCCGTCTGATCTAAAAAAGAAGAGTATGGCTCACTTAAATGAAATACTACCGTATAATCATCCACAGCCTCCGCAGACTCCAGCCTGCTAAGATCGACATTCTCATTTTCACCCTGATTTTCCTTGACCTTATCATAGGTAAATACTACGTCCTCTGCGGTAAAATCAGATCCATCGTGAAACTTCACTCCTTCTCTCAGCTTAAAGGTATACGTCAGAGCCGATGCGTCTATCTCCCACTCCGCAGCCAGATCTCCCACATACTCGGATTCTGTGTTTACTTTAATAAGCGCATTGTTCGTAAAAGGATATCCATAGGACATGGCGCCCTTGACCGGGTCCATGCTTTCTTCGAAAATATTCCCTCCGATATACACTGTAATACCATTTGCCGCATCTTCCGCAGAATCCCCTGAACATCCTGTCATGATTCCAGGGATCAATATCAAAGCTGCTGCTGCGCACAGCACTTTTCCTTTTAACCGCTTAAATTTCATTTTCACCTCAAACAAAAACCAAGAAGTCCTAAATCATCATGATTTATCAAAGCCTTCTTGGTCATAACTTCCCGTTTTAAAACTTTTCATATATAAAACAGAACAACAGAGGCAGTACTGACCGCGCTCCATCTGCTCTTTGATGTATCTTCATATCTCTTCTGAGATGTCATGCGTACTTCTGTACAGCTTGTTATAGGTTATCATTTTTATTGCTGTTTTGCAAGTTTTTTGTCAATAGCTCGGGACAACGCTCCGCAGCTTCAAATCCTTCCAGCTTATTTATGAAAAATAAAAACGGCAGCGTTGCTACCGTTTTATTTTTCATGGTTGCGGGGACAGGATTTGAACCTGCGGCCTCCGGGTTATGAGCCCGACGAGCTACCAACTGCTCCACCCCGCGATATCATTTATTAACTTTTCCTGCTTCCATCTACAAATCGAACCGACCGGCACTATTTTCATCTTGGTGCCGGAGACCGGGGTCGAACCGGTACGAACTGTAAGGTTCGCAGGATTTTAAGTCCTGTGCGTCTGCCAATTCCGCCACTCCGGCAAAATATAATCTGAAGTCGTTTATCACAACTTCAGATTATAACTGGCTCCAAGGGTGGGGCTCGAACCCACAGCCTATCGGTTAACAGCCGAGTGCTCCACCATTGAGCTACCTTGGAATATTAGGTTGTGCCTCGTAACGACAAGTAGTATTATACAATTATCGCTGCGAGATGTCAACCTATTTTGCATTTAATTTTTTTTGCCAAAACGCTTTACTATAGTCTTTCTTTCTTCAGGCTTTTCTTCCGCCTCAGAATCGGTCTCTGAAGACTCATCTTCGCTGTATTCAGAGGCTTTTTTCACTTCATCCGCCTCCTCTATTTCAATGTGTTCAGGCTCCATGAGAGCAGGCTCCTGAGTCTGAAGTTTTTCATCTTCTTCCTTGATTTCCTTGATATGCTGTTCCTGCTCCTCTTTCATAGTATTTTCTATAAGCTCTATTTTATTCTTATACTTCTTTATATTTTCTCTGTCGCCTTCTTCCTCATATATGGCGATCAGCTCTTTCATCGTATCGAGATGGCTTCCGTTTATCTGGAGAACTTTTCTGAATGCGCTTACAGCGTCAGCTCTTTTTCCTGTCATCTCGTATCCTATTCCCAGATAGTAATAAAGCGGCCACCAGTCGTTAAATCGGCTGGAGAGGAATGGCTCGAGAAGTTTTATACCGCTCTCATATCTTCCGGCCAGTATCTCATTGTAACCTTTTTCTATCTGTATAGGCTCCGATATCTGGTTTATCCTGTTTCTTATTTCCTTTTTATTCTTACCGTTCCTGCTGAATCTTAAAAATTCTCTCCAGGCCAGATCTGCTTTAGAATAAAGCCCCATGTTCAAATAAGTGTATCCCAGATAATAGTACCCTTGAGCAAAACGCGGGTGAGTTTCCGTAAGGAGTTCAAACCAGTCCAGAGATTCCGCCTTGAATCTTCCAACATATTCTTCATTGTGGCTGTTCATGTACATTACTCTGCACGCTCTCGCATAACTGTACATGCTGTGAAGATAATTGTACTGCATACATAAAGATGCTCTGAAATGGATACATGCGTTGTCCATATCTCCTCTCTCCGCCGCATCTCTGCCTTCCTTCATCATTCCTTCGTACAGCTTGTAATTGTACAGCTTTTTCAGTATGGCAACGTAATCCTTCGTATGCTTGAAATGAGGATCACAGCCCATTACCCACGCCATATTTTCAGCCAGCACAAGCATATCTATGCCTGCACCGCCTGCAAACTCTTTTATCTCCTTCTTTCTCAGCGGTATAGGCACGCCGCGCATCAACTCTCCCGCTTTGGAATGTTTCATGAATTCCTCGGAAAATTCGGCAAATACGAATTTGTTGAGATATTTCCTGAAATACTTTCCTATCCTGTCTTCTCTAAGCTGTATGTCCGATTCTTCTCTGGGTCTTACTACCGTTCTTGCGATTCCCATCGCCTGGGCTAAGTTTTTCTTTTCCTTACTCATAAATTCTCATCATACCTTAAACCGGTATCCCACTCCCCATATTGTCTCGATATACTGCGGATGCGACGTAT
>UQNP01000084.1 GCA_900542385.1 uncultured Eubacterium sp. | reverse complement strand
GATCCAGCATGATTTATATCTTCCTTTCAAATATTTTTTAATCTTTACCATACACAATATTATCAACTTTTATTTACAATTGATTATATTTTATGTAAATAAAAATTTCCACACTTTTTTCGTATTTTTTCTGTGAAACGAAAGATATTCATTATATCAGTTGAGGAATACAAAACATTCTGCATTTTTTTGCTCCGCAGCACTGTATTTTACAAGTTTGCGCAATATCATAGTTCTGACAGCACATACTGAATATTCATCCGGATTATCCATATATAAAATTTTATACATGGCATGGTTCTTGCTTTATTTATAAAGTGTTGATATATTTAACAAGGTATTTTCAAAATTATTTTTACATTGTTTTATCAGGAGGTCATAATTCAATGGACAGCAGTTTAAAAAACAACGGTAAAGTATCACAGAAAAGAGCATGGTATATCGTGCTCATAAGTTCTCTTATGGGATGCAGTATATCTTCGGCTTTTCCACAGTTCTCAATGACGGTCACTAACGTGGCTCAAACGACGGGACTTGCTGAAAGCTTTCTGCTCACAAGCGATACGGTAAAATCTGCCGCTATCGTGGCAGCCATGCTGTGTTCCGGATTCATGTACAAAAAACTCGGAGCAAGAATAACTTTCATCATCGCATTGATATGCACTGTACTGCCGCAGTTTCTTCTGCCCTTCGTATCGTCGCCGGCGATATTCATGTTTCTTAAAATAATGCAGGGTTTTGCATCAGTCATATTTCCTGTATTCCTTCTTATAATAATGGATGTCATATCGGAGCGTCAGTCGGGTCTTGCCACTGCCATATTCAACGGCATATTTTACAGCGGCGGCGGAGTAGGCGGAACTATCGCAGGATTCTTTATTGCCAAATCCGGCTGGATATCATCCTATTTTGCCCTCGGTATAATAGAACTCATAATAGGTCTTGTATGGCTGTTCACAGTAAAAGACACTGCTTCAGGTCAGCAGGAAGAAGAGACCCTCAACGAAAAAACATCTTCCCTTCATCTGCTCAAAATGCCTGTCGTGTGGCTGCTCATCGTAGCCTTTATATCAACTACCTTCGTTATACAGGCAATAACGGTAGATATGCCTCTGTTCAGCGAATGGCTCGGATATGACGAAATGGAAACAGGAAAAATAAATACAGCTGTAACAATCGGACTTCTGGCAGCATGTCTCATATCAGGAAAAATATCAGATATGGTCGCCATCAGAATGTCAAACAAAGGCAAAGCCAGGATACTCGTAATGGCAGTAGGACCGATAATCATAATCCTCTCCTCACTCATGCTCATACTGCTGGATCTTACGTCCTTTGGACTCTTCTATGTGACTGCTCTTCTGTTTTCATTCGGCGGATCATGGGGACTGGGGACTTTCTACTCCATACTGCCTGAAATATTCGACGACGATAAACTGCCTATCGTAACGGGACTTGCCGGCGGTGCAGGAGACATGGGCATGCCTGCAGCACCTCTCCTGGTCGGCGTTATATTCGGTGCAAGAGGCATGTGGCACCTTGGCTGGGCCGTGTGCATTGCAATAGCTGTTTTGAGTCTCCTTGCCTGCATATTGCTGCTCGGCAACAAAAAAATACGAACACCGCAGAAGCAGGCTTAAAATGGCGTTAAAAAACACAATCCTAATATGCGTGCAACGCAGAAGAAACTCCCGGAGATCAATAAGATCTCCGGGAGTTTCTTTTTATTGTATAATGTCAAATTATGTTCTGTCCTCAGTCCTGTATGCCGGGTATCTTAGGGAGTGCTTCTATAGAAGGTCTGAGATCTTCATCTGTAGGTATATAATCACTCATCTTCCCTTCGTTGAATGAAGCGTATGCTGTCATATCGAAATATCCAGTACCGGTCAGTCCGAACAGTATAGTCTTTTCTTCTCCGCTTTCTCTGCATCTGATGGCTTCATCCACCGCACATCTTATGGCGTGAGCAGATTCAGGCGCAGGAAGTATAGTCTCAAGCTTTGCAAACTGTACAGCAGCTTCAAATACCTTAGTCTGCTCATAGGAAACAGCTTCCATATACTTGTCGTCATAGAGCTTTGAAAGTATAGGCGACATACCGTGATATCTAAGTCCTCCGGCGTGGTTTGCCGCAGGTTTGAAGGTACATCCGAGCGTATACATCTTAGCCATTGGCGTGATCTTTCCCGTATCACAGAAATCGTATTTATACACGCCTCTCGTAAAGGACGGGCAGGAAGCCGGCTCAACAGCTATTATCCTCGGATCTGCCTTCCCGGTAAGCTTATCCTGCATAAACGGTGCGATGAGTCCGCCAAGGTTTGATCCGCCTCCCGCGCAGCCTATGACTATATCCGGATATTCATCTATCATTTCCATCGCTGTTTTGGATTCAAGTCCTATCACCGACTGATGAAGCAGAACCTGATTCAGCACAGATCCAAGGACGTATCTGTATCCCTCTTTTGTAACTGCCACTTCTACAGCTTCCGAGATAGCGCACCCGAGACTTCCGCTGTTCTCAGGATCTTCCTCAAGTATCTTTCTTCCGGCCTGGGTCGTATCGGAAGGCGATGCGATAACCTGTGCCCCAAATGTTTTCATTATATCTTTTCGGAAAGGTTTCTGATTGTAGGATACTTTTACCATATATACGAGAAGGTCCAGTCCAAAATAGGAACACGCTTCGGACAGCGCCGTACCCCATTGTCCGGCTCCTGTCTCAGTAGTAACTCCTTTAAGACCCTCCTGCTTCGCATAATAAGCCTGAGCTATTGCCGAATTAAGCTTGTGGCTTCCCGAAGTATTATTACCTTCAAATTTGTAGTATATTTTAGCAGGAGTATCGAGAGCCTTTTCCAGATTGTATGCTCTGCACAGAGGCGATGGTCTGTATATCTTATACATCTCCCTCACTTCATCAGGTATATCCACATATCTCGTTTCACTGTCCATCTCCTGTTTTGCAAGCTCCTTGCAGAATACGGGATAAAGATCCTCAACGGATGCAGGTTTTCCTGTTGCCGGATTGATCATCGGAGCCGGCTGCTGTTTCATATCTGCCCGGAGATTATACCATTGTGTCGGAATCCTGTCTTCTGTTAAATATAATCTGTAAGGTACATTCTTTTTCATCTTTTTCTCCTTTCCTGATCTACCGAATAATGCAAGGGCGATGTTTTTCTGTCCGTCGGCATTTCATAAATAAAAAAACGCTTTTGCCCAAGCTCGGGACAAAAGCGCTGCTTTTGCTATGCCACCCGGAAAATAAAAATTTTCCTTTTCTTCTGCGTACAGCTTTCGATACGCACTCCCTTTGTAACAGGCGGAGCTCCCGTCAGTTTCTACTCAGTCCGCGGCTTCACGGCATGCAAGACTTTTCGTCTGCCCTCATAAGTCCATTCACTCCAGTTCTCCTTACCGCAATCCCACCTACTGCGGCTCTCTTTGAATTCGAATCTGAGGCTACTACTCTTAATCATCGGTTTATCGTTTTAAATTATTTATGTTGCTATTATATGAGCTGATTTTTCTTTTGTCAAGTTAAAAATATGAAAAATAAGATAATTCCGGCACAGCTTTTTCTCATGCTATAACAATTCCGATATATCTGCATACCTGCATTTGCACATCTTACGAGAATCGCCTGCTCCCTCCGCATGACTGCACGCTCCGCATATTCCCTCTCCGCAGCACATATGAAAATTATTGCTGAATACAAGTTTATCATCAGGTATATCAAGCTTTGACTTCAGCGATGCGATATAGTAATCGGAGGCAAGTATGAACACTCTGTCGAACTGACCGGTCTTGATCCTGACGCGGCCCTCCTGCATATCGCCGGCAGCTCCGGCAATATCCCATAATGGAGTTTTTTCGATCTTTATCGTTCTGTCAGCACGATTTTTTTCTTCCTGTGTCAGTTCCTTTTCGTCATAAGATACCGCTTCATCAAAATTCAGTCCTGCTTCAAGAAAACAATCCTCTATTACGCTTCCTTCGGCCTTTTCATCGTCCATAAGTATTTTCGATACAGCTCTCCCACCGGCCCAATTAAGTATATTGACTGCCGGCGCGAAACCCAGGCCCTTAGTTATTATAAGCCATCTGGCAGGTCTGCCGCTCTTTGCCGTCACATCGCGCTCCATGCCCGGCAGACCTTTCCCGAGAAGTCCGTTTCGATACACGCCTCTCAGCATGATGCTGCCCTGCACCTTTGAAAGCAGTTTCGTCTTTGCCGAAATTATCTTAAAGGCTATGTGCACCATACCCTTTTCTATATCTGATCTCATTACCGATATCGGCACATTTGAAAATTCCGATCTATCGTCTCCGTTCAAAAATATGAAAGATCCGGGAAACGAGGCTTCAAGCGCAAATCCCCTCGGCACTTTCAGCGCCATTACTCCAACACCGTTTTCATATTCTCTCTTTTCTACTATTGAGGCTCGGAAATTTTTTCTTCTGTTTCTGATGATCTTGTCGTTTTGAATGTATTCGTTGTATATGCAAACTCCGGACCACTTGCAGTCCGAACAGTCTTTACCTGAAAGTCTGCCGCAGATCAGACAGTCTCCTGTCTCCGCCAGCGGACAGGGACAGTTTGCTGTACCGACATCGGCGCAAAGCTTATTTACATATTTCATGGCAACCTCCAAAAACAAATTGATATATCTACACTTTTATAGATATGCCGCTGTTTTGGAAAGGAGCCTGTACGACAGGCAAGGCTGCCGCCTTCCTGCACTATATATGATCTACAACATCTCAAATCCGTATTCCATAAGACTGTAAGCATCGTTGAACCAGTCAGGAGCGCTCATGACTACGCAGATCACTTCCTCATCACCTCTTTTAGCTGACGCCACAAGAGTCCTTCCAGAGTTTTCCGTATATCCGATCTTTATCCCGTTCCCGCCTTCAAACTGCCGGATTGTTTTGTTCTTATTCCTGAAAGCAAGGTAATCACTGTTTTCTCTTTCAGCATGCCACACGTCTTCTGAAACGATCTGCCTGAACCTGCGGTTTTTCATTGCCTCTGCCGCAATGACAGCCATATCCCTCGCCGTAGTATAATGCTTTTCATCGAAAAGTCCGCTGGGATTTTCAAAATGTGTGCCGCTGCATCCCAGCTCCTTCGCTTTTTTATTCATCATATCCACAAAGTTTTCACGGCTGCCTCCTATTATCTCTGCCAGAGCTTCCGCCGAATCGTTCCCCGAAACCAGCATCAGTCCATAAAGCAGATCCTCTATGGATATCATCTCTCCTGTCTTCAGATATATCGATGATCCCTCTGTCCCTTCCGCCCCGGGCGGCACCTTTACTTTCTGCTTTATGGGACTGTCGTATTTTTCGAGGGTCTGTATGGTAATCATAGCTGTCATTATTTTCGTTGTACTTGCAGGGTACGCCTTTTCATCCGCCGACTTTTCATAAATCACCCTGCCTGTATGCGCATCTATAAGTATCGCCTGCCCTGCTGATATCCCTATATCCTGCGATGACAATCTGACTTCACCGGTCCGCCAGGAGTACACGAATATACCTAAAACGCTGACCGCTGTCACAATGACTGTAAACAATATTTTTTTCTTTTTCATAAAAAATCCCCTCTGTCATTCTACGCAATGAAGAAGGGATTTATTCTAAATCATATATCTATACTTATCTGCTGTGTGCGGAGCATATCGTTCTCTTCCGAGTCTTCATCCCCGTTCACAGCTCTTTCCAGGTCTTCTATATCCGGCAGCTCTTTAAGGGAGCTGAATCCAAACTGCTTCAGGAATTCATCGGTAGTACCGTACAGCATCGGTCTTCCCACCGTATCTGCACGCCCCACTTCCGTCACAAGCTTTTTGCGGGAAAGGCCTTCTATCACCCTGTCGCACTTTATGCCTCTCACCGCTTCTATCTCTCCTTTAGTCACAGGCTGTCTGTAAGCAACGATGGCCAGGACCTCAAGAGCTGACTGAGACAGTTTTTTCTGTTTCGCAGGAGTGCAGAGTCTTTCTATGTAATCTATATTCTCCGCTCTTGTCACGAACTGAAAGCACTTGTTCACTTCCCTTATAACTATACCTCGTCCGCTTTCCTCGTATTCTTCCTGAAGCTTCAAACAGCACTCGTAAACTTCCTTTTTATCCACATTGAAAACCTCAGCCATGTCCTTGATATCCAGAGGCTCTCCCCATACGAACATCATCGACTCTATAGCTGATTTCATACTTTTGTTTTCCGCCATATCATACCTCTTCCTTGAATATGTTTTCCGCAGCCTTTACCTTTATATCACCGAATATGTACTTCTGCTCCGCGTCAAGCCTTCTCTCCTTCATCATCTCAAGCACCGATGAAAAAGTGACAGCAACGTCATACATATCGTCTTTCTTCTGGATCAGCTCTCTGAAATCAGCTTCACGCTGCGGCTCTGCCCTGAAAAAATTCTTTATGGATTCCATCTTTTTTTCCGTGGTCAAACGCTGTTTTTCCGTTCTTATATGGTGCGCTCTTATCTCCTCCAGCCTTCTTTTGCGCTGAAGAAAAGCTTCAAACGCCGTCCTGAATTTATCTATATCGAGATTCAGATATTCGTCCGGCGTGCCTGTATACGAGGAAAGATCTTCTTTCGGTTTTTCTATCTGCTTCGAAGTTTCTTTTCTTCTGCTTTCAAGCATCACCGAAATATTTTTGAACCGCTTGTATTCGGCAAGGCGTGCCACCAGCTCCGTTCTCGGATCCTCTGCGAAAGTTTCCCCATCGGTATCCTGAGTTTTGCTCGGAAGAAGCATTTTCGACTTTATCTCCAAAAGCTCCGCCGCCAGCACGAGAAACTCCGACGAGAGGTTTATATTCGCCGTTTCCATCTTGTCTATATAATCCATATACTGGTTTACGATCTCAGATATCCTGATGTCATATATACTCATTTCCGCGTGTTCTATAAGGTATACCAAAAGGTCGAAGGGACCTTCGAACACATCAAGTTTTACTCTGTAGCTCATATCATATATACCTGCTTATCAGCTCGTTCATCATTATCTCCCACTGGTAAGGATCAGGAGTGTTTTCGATAAGCTTTTCTATCTCTTTCTTTTCATTTTGACTCAGTCTCGTCATTTCTTTAGGACTGATCACCAGAGCCATGCGGCGCGCAGCCTGATACATTTTTTTCTCATGCTCCGGTCTTGCCAGATAATCATCTATGATCCCAGCCATTTTGTCTGTATCCGTCCTTAGACTGCCCTTTATCCCCTGCAAAAGATTTATTATATGGTCGCTGACGATCTTCGTGTCCACGCCGCGGCATTCTTCTATAACCTTTTTTATCTCAAGCAGTTTATCATCATCACTGCACAGAGTAAAATCTCCGTTTACAAAATCTTCGTACAGTCCTGTCCCGCGCTTTACAGCGGCAGTCCTTATCCTTAAAAAGTCCGGCTCTATGGCATTCACGACCCTCGCCGTACCAAGGGCATTTTCTTCCGTTAGTTCCTTTCCTCCGACTCCCGGCATGAAATAAATCGAAAGCTCTATACCTCCCGCCTTTATATTCCTGCCTGCTGTTATCTCCTGCTCAGATGTCACCCCTTTATTTATCTTTTCAAGGACTTTATCAGATCCCGACTCAAATCCTGAATGTATCCTGTCGAGGCCTGCGGCTTTAAGCTCCGCATATTCCTCAGCACTGACCTTCGAAAGATTTTCAGCTCTCCCGTAGGATGTTATCCTTTTGATATTAGGGAACGCTTTCCTCAGGTATATCAAAACATCGCTGAGCCTTCCGCTGCTTAAGGCTGTAGTGTTCCCATCCTGCAGGAACACATTCTCTCCTCCCTTTATCAGCCAGTTAGCCATCATATAAAAGCACTGCCTTTCTTCTTCTGTGCCTTCCATGAGCTCTTCGTTCAGCCCGTCTATATCCCATCCTCCCGCAGGGAGTCTGTATTTTTTTATTCTTTCCGCATACTGCACC
>UQNP01000083.1 GCA_900542385.1 uncultured Eubacterium sp. | reverse complement strand
CATAGAAGAATTCAATGCCAGAAAAGATGTTCCGGAAAATGAAATGAAGACGCTCAGGATGGAAGAAGAAGCCATGAGGGATGTTTTCAAAAACCTTGAGAAGGCAGGATGCTACAAAGCAGGAGTCATACGTATAGAAGGCAGGATAGAAGCCCTTGCTGTAGGGGGCAGGCTCGGAAAGGATACTGTGACAGAGCATGTAGAAAAAGCAAATACAGCGTACAGAGGACTTTATCAGGCGATGCTCAACGAATTTTGCAGGAATATAGCCGGAAGCGCAAAGTATCTGAACCGTGAAGAAGATATGGGAATAGCGAATCTGCGTAAGGCAAAACTTTCGTACAAGCCTGTGAAACTTGTCAAAAAGTATATAGGAAAAGGAGAAGTGTAATGCGTAAGGTGGTTATAGCAGGAGCGGCAAGAACGCCGATCGGCTCATTCGGAGGAACGCTTAAAAACGTACCGGCAAGAGAATTAGGTGCTGTCTGCATAAGAGAAGCTTTGAAGAGAGCCGGAGTTGATCCGGCATCTGTAGATGAAGTGGTTATGGGCAATGTTCTGCAGGGAGGACTCGGACAGAACGTTGCGAGACAGATGGCAATGGATGCAGGCATCCCTAAGGAGGTTCCGGCGTTTACTCTCAATAAAGTCTGCGGCTCAGGACTGAGAGCCGTTTCACTTGCAGCTCAGATGATAAAAGCTGAAGATGCAGATATCATCGTAGCCGGCGGTGCAGAGAGCATGTCTATGGCAGGATATGCAGTGCCTGCTGCAAGATGGGGCGCCAGGATGGGCGAAAGCAGGCTGATAGATATGATGATAAACGATGGACTGACAGATGCGTTCAACGGCATACACATGGGTATAACCGCCGAAAACGTTTGCGATCAATGGGGGCTTACGAGACGAGAACTGGATGAATTTGCGGCAGCCTCACAGCAAAAGGCCGTTAAGGCGGTGAGATCGGGAAGATTCAAAGATGAAATAGTTCCGGTACAGGTTCCTCAGCGAAAAGGTGAAGTAAAGATCTTCGATACAGATGAATACCCTAAAGAGGGAGTTACGGTGGAAAGCATCAGCGGCCTCAGACCGGCATTCAAGGAAGGCGGCATGGTTACCGCAGCGAATTCTTCAGGACTTAACGATTCGGGAGCAGCAGTTGTAGTCATGTCGGAGGAAAAGGCGAATGAGCTTGGGATAACTCCTCTGTGCAGTATCAAGTCATACGCTTCTGCAGGTGTAGAGCCTAAGATAATGGGTATAGGCCCGGTTCCTTCTACGCGTAAAGCTCTTGAGAAAGCCGGATTATCTATGGAAGACATAGAACTGATAGAAGCCAACGAAGCCTTTGCAGCTCAATCGGTAGCTGTAGGAAAAGAACTGGGCTTCAATATGGATAAACTCAATGTAAACGGAGGAGCGATAGCTCTGGGACATCCTATCGGAGCCTCCGGATGCAGGATACTTATTTCATTGATATACGAGATGCAGAAAAGAGATGCATCCACGGGCCTTGCAACGCTGTGCATAGGCGGAGGACAGGGCACGGCTATGATAGTTGAGCGCTGATGATCGGAAGGAGAAAACATTATGGCGGATGTTAATAATTTTATACACAATATGATAGATAAAGATCTGGAAGAGGGAAAGTGTGCAGATAAGATACACACACGTTTTCCTCCGGAGCCTAACGGATATCTTCATATAGGGCACGCTAAATCTATATGTCTTAATTTTACAACTGCTGAAAAATACGGCGGCAAATGCAATTTAAGATACGATGACACAAATCCTGTTAAAGAAGACATGGAATACGTGGCATCAATAGAAGAAGATGTTAGATGGCTGGGATTTCAGTGGGATAAAAGGCTGTGGGCCTCCGATTACTTCGATGAGATGTATGAATGTGCCGTAGATCTCATAAAAAAAGGAAAAGCTTTTGTATGCGACCTGAATGCTGAACAGATAAGGGAATACCGCGGCACTTTGAAAGAGCCGGGAAAGGAAAGCCCTTACAGGAACAGAAGCGTTGAAGAAAACCTGAAACTCTTTGAAGAAATGAAAGAGGGACGTTACGCTGACGGAGAAAAGGTTTTGAGAGCCAAAATAGATATGGCTTCTCCGAATATAAATATGAGAGACCCTGTTATATACAGGATCGCCCATGCACCTCATCATAATACGGGAGATAAGTGGTGCATATATCCTATGTACGATTTCGCTCATCCTATTGAAGACGCAATAGAGGGAATAACCCATTCCATATGTACCCTCGAGTTTGAAGACCACAGACCTCTGTACGACTGGGTGATCAAAGAAGTGGGAAAATGGGAAAAGCCTCCTCGCCAGATAGAGTTCGCGAGACTTAATCTCACGAATACTGTTATGAGCAAGAGATATCTAAAGTCGATGGTGGAAGACGGCAGTGTGGACGGATGGGACGATCCGAGGATGCCGACCATAGCAGGGATAAGAAGAAGAGGCTATACTCCTGAAGCGGTCAGAGATTTCTGCGAAAGGATAGGAGTATCGAAGGCCAACAGTACTGTGGACGTAGGCGTTCTTGAGCACTGCGTGAGAGAAGACCTGAAGAGCAAAGTAGAGAGCAGGAACGTTGTCGAAAATCCTATTAAAGTTGTGATAACCAATTATCCTGAGGATTTGTCGGAAGAGATGGATATCGAAAACAACAGGGAAAATCCAGAGCTTGGGTCGAGAAAAGTTCCTTTCAGCCGTGAGCTTTACGTTGACGGCGATGATTTCATGGAAGTGCCTGTGAAAAAATATTTCAGACTGTTCCCCGGCAACGAAGTGCGCTTCAAAGGCGCTTACTTCATAACGTGCAATGAAGTGGTGAAAAACGAAGATGGCTCAGTGAAAGAGCTTCTGTGCAC
Organism: uncultured Eubacterium sp.; assembly: GCA_900542385.1. Lineage (GTDB taxonomy): Bacteria > Bacillota > Clostridia > Peptostreptococcales > Anaerovoracaceae > Lentihominibacter > Lentihominibacter excrementavium. Next base: position 5,094 of record UQNP01000083.1, on the reverse strand, counting down.
CTACGATCCTGAGACTAAAAGCGGAAGCGGATTTGAAGGAAGGAAAGTAAAGGGCACGATACACTGGGTGGATGCTAAGACGGCAGTGAAAATAAAAATACGAAACTACGATTATCTGATGGTAGATGACGAGAACGGCGAACAGAAATTGAATCCTGATTCTCTCAAAGAAAGCTTCGGATATGCGGAGCCGTCCGTAATGGATGCAAAACCGGGGGAAAGATTCCAGTTTTTCAGAAAGGGATATTATATAGCCGACGAGAAACTGACCACCGATGATGAAAAGGTGTTCAATAAAATAGTGGGACTCAAAAGTTCGTGGAAAAAATAGATCGAGATGAAAGGTTGAGAATATGGATTACTACAAAGAATCGCTGAAAATGCACGAAGAGCATAAAGGCAAGATGGCGGTTGCAAGCAAAGTGAAGGTGGAAACCAAAGACGACCTGTCGACCGCTTATACGCCCGGCGTTGCTGAGCCGTGCAGAAAGATAAAGGAAAATCCTGAGGACGTATATAAATATACAAACAAATCAAACACAGTAGCTGTCGTATCGGATGGTTCCGCTGTGCTTGGACTCGGCAATATAGGAGGGCTCGCGTCCATTCCGGTAATGGATGGGAAGTCTCTTCTGTTCAAAGAGTTCGCAGGCATAGATGCCTTCCCTATATGTCTTGAAACTCAGGATGTAGATGAAATAGTGAATATAGTAAAAAATATAGCGCCTACACTTGGAGGAATAAACCTGGAGGATATCTCCGCACCGAGATGCTTTGAGATAGAAGAAAAGCTTCAGGCACAGGTGGATATACCTGTGTTCCACGATGATCAGCACGGTACTGCTGTAGTGGTGTCAGCCGCAGTTATAAACGCTGCAAAGCTTACGAAGAGAGAGCTGTCTTCGATGAGAGCAGTGATAAACGGAGCCGGAGCCGCAGGTACGGCCATTGCGAGGATGCTTATAAATCTTGGTATAAAAGATATCATAGCCTGTGACAGCAAAGGCATACTGACGAGAGGCAGAGGTGATCTCAACGAAGCTAAGAAAAGACTTGCGGCGATCACAAACGAAGAGCAGATATCGGGGAGTCTGTCAGATGCAGTTAAGGGCAGAGATTTGTTCATAGGAGTTTCGGCGGCGAAAGTGCTTACGGAAGATATGGTGAAGAGCATGAACAAAGATGCGGTAATATTCGCCATGGCAAATCCGGAGCCGGAGATACTTCCTGATGCAGCCCTTAAAGCTGGAGCAGCGGTAGTGGGAACGGGAAGATCCGATTATCCTAATCAGATAAACAACGTGCTCATATTCCCGGGACTGTTCAAGGGGGCCCTCGCTGCGAGAGCAAAGAGAATAACTGAAGAAATGAAAACCGCGGCAGCCTACGCCCTTGCCGGAATAATAGGCGAAGACGAACTTTCCGCGGATTATATAATACCGAGTGCTTTCCATCCTGGCGCAGCTGATACTGTTGCCGCTGCCGTAGAAAAGGCGTGGAAAGATAATAATTAATTTTTGGAGCTGCCGGCCGATTGTTCGGTTTCGGCACTATCCTGGATATTTTCAGTATCTGAAGTTTCAGCACCGTCGTGTGATATCGCGGCGGTGTTTTTCTCTTTTTGTTTTTTCATTTTTATTTCTCTGCTGTTGGCCCATTTTACGACGAAGATCTGTATGATACCGGCGGTAGGAACAGCAAGGAGCATTCCGAGGATGCCTCCGAAGTAGCCGAATACGCTTACGGCAAGAAGCACCATGAGAGGATGAAGCCCTGTTGAAGTGCCGACTACCTTAGGATAGATTATGTTGGAATCTATCTGCTGGACCACAAGAAGGATGATAACGGCAATGGCTCCGTGCCAGAAACCTCCTGTATATATACCCATTAGGAAGGCGGGTATCATTCCCAGGACCGGTCCAAAGTAAGGTATGATGTTCGCAATGCCGGCGAATACACCGATGAAGACTGCGGCCTCAAGACCGAGCACAGAGAGACCTATGGATGCGAGGATAGCCACGAACAGGGAATCGAGCAGTGCTCCTCTTATGAATTTAGAAAGGACGATGTTTATTTCTCCAAGAGTTTCCGTAAGTACGGCATTTCCTTTTTGAGGGAGAGTGAGGTGGAGGAATTTTCTCCACAGCCCCAGGAAGAAATTCTTGTCCTTCATAAGATATATACTTATGATTATACCGACCACTACATCGACAACATTTCCTCCTATTCCGGTAAAGAACGTGATGACAGAGGTGGCGCTTACATTATCGCTGAGCCAGGTCATCAGATAACCTGTAAAATCGGTGAATTTATCCGATACTATATTGCTGCCGATGTTGTTGGATATCCAGCTTTTGATGGACTGCTCGTAGTTTGTTACGGCGGCGATCACGTTGTCGGCAAGAGAAGATATGTCAGTTATTACAACATGGCCCACTATCATTACAAGAAAACCATATATTATCGCTATGACGGCGGCGATCACGAGTATATATGTGATCAGGACGCTTATAAGGTGGCCTCTGTTTCGCTTTTTTTCAGCTTTTATCGGATCCTGCGGCATATTACCCAGTCTCATCATCAGTTTATTGTCGATGAAAGATACGAGAGGGTTAAGCAGATACGCAAGGATGAGACCGATTATCAGCGGCTGGAAAGCGCCCACAAGCGTGAAAAATCCGCTGACTAAAGCTGACGATACGGCATCTATGTTGCTTATAACAACGTACAGTATATAAAGAAGTACGGCATTGAACAGAATAAATACGCTTCTTCTGATGAATGCGTTGTCTTTCATTATTTCTTTTAGTTTTTCCATACTCTTTCCTCCGATTTGATTTTATTATATACTATGAGAAACCGTACCTCAAGTGAAGTATAATTGAAAGCGTGTAAATTGATGATTGCGAGAAAAATACCTGAGCTTTTATCGCCGGCAGGAGGAATACAGCAGCTTGAAGCGGCTGTCCAGAACGGTGCCGATGCCGTATACATGGGCGGACCGTTTTTCAATGCCAGGATAAAAGCAGAAAACTTTACAGATGATGATATGCTCAGGGCCATAGATTATGCCCATGAACGCAATGTAAAGATATATGTCACTCTCAATACTCTTATAAGAGATGATGAACTGTACAGAGCGTTTTCATACGTGGATTTCCTGTATTCGGCAGGGGCGGATGCGCTTATAGTTCAGGATATAGGACTTAGCCGGCTGGTGCGCAGATATTTCCCTGATTTTCCTCTGCATCTTTCGACGCAGGGGACCTTGTACAACAGACAGGGAGTGGAAACTGCGAAAGAACTGGGATTTTCGCGGGTCGTGCCGGCAAGAGAGCTTTCCCTTGAAGAAATAAGAGAAGTGTCTGATGAGTGTCACAGCGGAAAAACTTCGTGTGAGGTGGAAGTGTTCGTGCACGGTGCGCTTTGTATGTGCTATTCCGGACAGTGTCAGATGAGCAGGATGTTGGGAGGAGCAAACGGCAGGAGCGGCAACAGGGGACTGTGCGCGCAGCCTTGCAGACTCCCGTATGAGAACGACAGGGGAGAGAAAGGCTACTTTCTCAGTCCGAAAGATATATGTTATATAGGAAGCATCGGAGAGCTATGCGAGGCAGGTGTGGATTCTTTTAAAATAGAAGGAAGATTAAAATCTCCGCAATACGTTGCCGTTGTTACAAGTATCTACAGAAAATATATGGACATGTATGCGCAGACGGGGAGAGCAGACGTGTCAGATGAAGATATGAACAAGCTTTTGCAGATATTCAACCGCGGAGGATTTACGCAGAAATACCTTAGAGGAAATCCGAAAGAGAATATCCTTTCAGGTGAAAGTCCGAAAAACAGAGGCGTCTTTATAGGAACGGTAACAGCAGGACAGGAAAATGAAATGAGAAAAGGCGGATCCTCTGCTTTGAGCAGAAAGCTTATCGATGTCAAGCTTGAGGGAAAGCTTTCGATGGGCGACGGCGTTGAGATAAGAGGAAGCAATGTTGCCGGCAATGTAGTTACATATATAAAAGAGCTTTCCGGCGGGATCGTCAGGATAGGCGATATAAAAGAAAAAGTGAGAAGGGGAGACAAGATATATAAAGTTACGGATAAAGAGCTGCTTAAAGCAGCGGAAGAGACGTATTCAAGAGGAGAACGCAGAAAAAGCGCGATAGATATGGTTTTCAAAGCGAGTATAGGGTCGGTCCCTGAACTTGAGATCGTCGATAGAGAGGGAGACATATCTGTAAGAGTAGAAGGCAGTGGTATAACAGGCAGAGCAACAGATAAGGCAACTGATGAAAACAAAATAAAGGCACAGCTGTCAAAGCTCGGCTCCACACCTTTTTCACCGGGCAGGATCGATGTTCAAACAGAGGGAATGCCGTTTATACCTGCGTCGGAAATAAATGATATGAGAAGAAGAGGAGCGGGTGCGATCATGGAAATGAGACGTGAAGCCGTCAGAAAGGACAGGAAAAGTATTGGCGGGGACAAGCTTGAGGAAGCGGCGATGAAAGAAGGTATATATAGTAGAAGAGATAACGAAGCGGATGAAAAAGATATTCAAGAATATTTTTCTGTAAGTCATGCGCCGGACAAAAAAGCTTTCAAATATATACCGATTGAGATTTATATGGAAAAGGATTCGGAAGAAAACACAGATGATATTCCTTATGTATTTAATGTAAGCAAAGGAAAACTCGACAGTTACATTGAAGAAAACTTCAATAATATAGTAAAAAGGGTATGCGACAGAGGAATAATGCTCAATAATATCGGGTGGATCAAAGAATTTAGAGATGAAGGTATAAAGATTTTCGGCGGAAGCGGTCTTAATGCATATAATATGCAGAGCGTTAAAGCTTATGAGGAGATAGGAGTGGAGGTTGTGCAGCCTTCATGTGAGATGGTAAAAGAGGAAAATATTCCGTTAATGATCACAGAATGTGATCTCGGGACAAGTATTTTGATCGACAGAAAGGGTGTTACATATGATGTTTTCAATGCTTTCAGCGATGACAAAAAAATAATCAAAAAAAGGGAAGAAAAAGATAGGTAAAAAGATTGACAAGCGGGAGTAAATTTGATAATATAACA
>UQNP01000082.1 GCA_900542385.1 uncultured Eubacterium sp. | reverse complement strand
GTATTTTATCTGCAATATTTTTAATATATTCATTTATTATCTCTGCTGCTACAGCCTTCGTCCTTAAACAGATTTTTCACATTTCTTTTAACAGCAGTCATCACTTCGACCGATCTTCTGAAAACTTTTTCAACTATACCGTATATGAGATCCATCACAGAATTGTACGCCTCCTGTACCTTAGGTCTGGAAAACACGTACACAGATGCAGCGGCAGCCGTAAAGCTTATTACATACGTCAGCACACTTCCGTCCCCGGGAATAGAAAAGGCTTTAATGGCATATCTCACTGGTATATGACATACATATACAGCTAAAGTCCTCTGCCCGATATCGCTCAAAAACATCTTTTTAGACGGCGTAAGGCTGAATATAACCAAAAGCCATGCCAAAGCTGTGACACCGAGTATGAATCTTATGAGGATTCCTGCTGCATTGCTCATATGATATATGGAATATCCATCTTTAAGGTGCCACATTTCTATCGGTATTGCCTCGCTGAAGGCCAGAAAATACGAGAATACCAAGAGTGCCGCCAAAAGCACAAAGATAAACGGTTTAGGTATCCTTCGAATTTTTTCCACATGTTCCGGTCTCATCTTATAACCGATTATAAAAAACACTAAAAACGAACAGATCCTGCCGAGAGCCAGCTCTTCTCCAAGAGAGGAAAAGCATCCTGAGACCAGCATAAGAAGTGCGCTTATCACTACTATACCGCGGACTTTTCCCAGATCTTTTATAAAAAATCTGTACACAAACATTACGAGAAGATACCAGAGAGCATGGCTCGGATGCATCATATCAAAAGAAACATCGTCGAATAAAATCAACCTGAAGCAGAACATCACCGGCATCAGTATCAGATACGGCATAAGAAAATTCTTGAATGCTCCCGCTCTGCACTTTTCTGTATTTTTTGAAAAATAACCTGAAACCAAAAGAAATCCCTGCATTATGAAAGAAAATGCAATGATATAGTACATTCCTCCAGCCGTTGCAGGGTCAAAACTTCCGTTAACTCTGATATAATGCGCCGATACAACAAAAAACACCAGCACAGCCTTTATATTGTCAAACAGATAATTTCTTTCTTTTTTATCCTTATTTAAAGTCTCCAATAGATCATCTCCGTATCAAAACTTCAAAAATCATATGATAAATCATCAGCAAAGCCGCTTCATCTGTTTGAAGCGGCTATTTTAACTTTACTCCACAGCTGAGATATTATCTTTCTCGTCTCTTCATTATAGGTGAATATTTCATCATTTTCATTGTCTGTCCTCGGAACATATGCGTTTATTCCTTCATAATCTCCTCCTGGACCTTTAAGTTCGTTCATTACCTCTTCATTTGGAGACGTGTACCCTACATAACTGGAATTATCCATAGCGCCTTCGTATGAAGAAGCAAAGTTTATGAACTCATGAGCGAGATCAGGATTTTGCGCATTCTTCGGTATTACCATGGCGTCAGACCAAAGGTTGGTTCCCGTTTCAGGCATGTAATAACCCATGTCCGGATTTTCCGCTATTACGTAGGAAGCATCTCCTGAATATATCAGACCGAGAGCTTTCCTGCCCTGAGCCATATTGTCTATTATCTCATCCGTTACTATTTCCGGGTCTGTGTTTTCCACACATTCTAAGAGCCATTCATAAGCTTCGTTGAGTTCACCCATATCTTCAGTATTCATCGAATATCCCAGCGCTTTGAGCGCCATCATGAATGAATCTCTTTCGGAATCGTAAAGATAAGTTTCACCGCGGTATTTTTCATTTTTAAATATATTGAAGCCCTCTTTCTCAAGATCTTCAATATCCACCTTATTCTTATCGTAAACTATCCCTACAGTTCCCCAGAAATACGGCACTGAGTACTTGTTCCCCGGATCGTATTCCAGATCCAGAACACCTTCCGCCAGCTTATCAAAGCAATCCAGCTTATCATGGTCGAGAGGCTGCAGCCTGTCTTCCTGTATGAGACGCTGTATCATATAATCGCTTGGAACAAGTATATCGTAGACTTCTCCGTTGGCAACCTTTATATACATCTGCTCATTGGAATCAAAATTGTCAAGTACAACTTTAGCCCCTGTTTCTTCCTCGAAATCATTGATTATATTCTCACCAGTATACTCTCCCCAGTTGTATATGTAAAGAGTCTGTCCTTCATATTCACCTGACGGAACGACAATATTCTTCACCGTGATCCCGCCCGCGAACAAAACCACTGCGGCCGCAGCAGCAATAAGCTTCGTCCTCGTTCTCATACGTTTTTCTCTTGATGACGGGAATTTTTTCCTTACAACAGGCGCAACATTTACTATTATAAGCACCAGTGTTATAAGAACTACGACAAGAGTCGATATGGCATTTATGCTCGGATTTACTCTCTTGCTCATAGTGTAGACCATGATACTCAGATTTTTCACACCATCGCCTGTCACAAAATACGATATTATGAAATCGTCAAAGGACATGGTAAAGGCTATCATAGCGCCTGCGAATATTCCCGGCGTTATCTGCGGTACTATGACTTTTGTAAGCGCCTGCCACGGTGTGGCGCCCAGATCCATAGCTGCATCAGCAAGATTTGGATCGAGAGTCCGTATCTTAGGCATTACGCTCAGTATCACATAAGGTGTGCAGAAAGCTATATGCGCAAGCAGCAGCGTGACAAAACCTTTTTCCACATTGAAAGTGATAAAAAGCAGCATCAGACCTATGGCTGTAACGATCTCCGGATTCATTATCGGAAAATCATTTATCTGAAGCACAAGATTTCTTATCACTTTTTTTGATTTTGAAAGTCCTATCGCTGTTATCGTTCCTATACAAGTAGAGATCACCGTAGCGAGTACAGCTATTATGATAGTATTGTAAAGCGCCGTCATCATATCATGACTTTCCAGCATCTTCACATACCACTGCGTACTGAATCCGCTGAAACTCGTAAGAGATTTCGACTCATTGAAGGAAAATACTATCATGTACACTATAGGAATGTAAAAAAACAGGACCGTAAGTACGATCAGGATCTTTCCGGCTATCCTTCTATCTTTCTTCATGTCTCACCCTGACCTTTCTTCTGGCTTTTCCCTGGTTTCTGTTTTCAACGCTCCTTACAGCATAGATGCTCAGCATCATTATCACAGCGATTATCATCGATATCGCGCTGCCGAAAGACCATTCGCCCACAGTTATAAACTGATTTTCTATGACGTTTCCTATAAGGAAATACTGACCGCCGCCTAAAAGTTTAGGTATGAAAAAAGAGCTCACTGACGGAAGGAATACAAGCGTCACCCCGCTTATCACTCCTGGAAGCGACAGCGGAAATATCACCCTTCTGAAAGTCTGCACTTTATTGGCTCCAAGGTCTGCACTGGCATCTATCAGCGATTTATCCATCTTGCTCAAAGCAGAATTGATCTGTAATATCATGAACGGTATGAAGTTATATACCATCCCAAGCATTACCGCTCCTTCTGTATAAAGGAGCTCACTGTTTCCCAGTCCTATGAGCTCAAGCAGTCTCTGGGCTATGCCTCCTTCCGATAGTATCCCTATCCATGCGTATGTCCTTACAAGCATGTTTATCCACATCGGAAGCGTTATCATCAAAATGAGTATATTTTGAACTTTTTCCGAACTGCCTGCTATAAAGTAAGCTATAGGGTATCCGACCAGAACACATATTATCGTCGTTTTGATCGCAATCTCTATAGAACGCCACAATATGAGCAGAAAATCCGGATCAGTAAAAAACTGTATGTAATTGTCAAATGTAAAGTCTACATTGACTATGCCGTTGCCTCCGTCTATCACAGAATAAAATGCTATAAGAAGCATCGGCAGAGCTATCATCAGTATCACCCAGACAATGTATGGAATTGTAAGCTGCGATAATCTTTTCATTTAATAAACCATCTTCCTCATTACATGAATATCTTCAGGATAGAAAGTGAGTCCCACCTCTGCGCCTTCTTCAACATAATCCGTAGTATTTATACGAAATTCACGTCCTGCCGTCATAAACGACACCTTATAAGTCCCGGTCATTATGTTTTCCGGATCAAAGTCATATTCAACATATATTTCTACAGACTCATCTTCATTGCTCAGCTTCCAGCCCTGAGCGCTCGCCCATGTTTTAAGATCCGTATCAAGCGCAACCGATTCTTCTATCTCCTCAGGAGTCTTATAGAAATTAAAAGCGCTTACAGCTTCATTTGCTTTTTCGTTTATCACATACATCTGGTCAATAACATGGATCATTCTCTCGACGCTCGTACCCGCTGCTGTTGAAAACACAACCGGATACGCACCCAATTCATTTTTAATTTCATATTTTATACTCGTTATAGATATATATTCATCAGTCTCGGCATCCCACGCCTGAGCATCCGCTCTGGCTATTATCTCCTTCTCGTCAAGATCTTCCATATCTTTCAGATCGACGTAAAAATCATTGGCTGATATTTTTTCTTTTCCGTCTTCACTGGTAATATCATGTTCTTTTATCACATGCATATTTACAGTGACTTTTGTGCCTGGAACCGTTTCCACAGTCACATCATAATATACACCCTTAAAAAATATATCTTCGACAGTTCCGGTGAGTTTTCCCTCCTCCGGCTTTACTATATCTATATCTTCCGGTCTTATAACTATATCTACTTTTTCATTCTCCCTGAACCCAAAGTCTACACATTCAAACTCTCTGTCATCGAATTTCACTTTATAATCATCAAGCATGATCCCTTCCAGTATATTGCTTTCTCCTATAAAATCAGCAACATATCTGTTTTCAGGCTCATTGTATATATCCTGAGGCGTTCCCACCTGATATATCTCTCCTTTGTTCATTACCACTATCTTGTCCGACATTGTCAGCGCTTCTTCCTGATCATGAGTAACGAAGATAAAGGTTATACCTACTTCCTGCTGTATGCGTTTCAGTTCATACTGCATTTCTTTTCTCAGTTTCAGGTCAAGCGCCGCAAGAGGCTCATCAAGCAAAAGGACCTTCGGCTCATTTATCAGCGCTCTTGCTATTGCAACTCTTTGCTGCTGACCTCCCGAAAGAAGCGTTACATTTTTATCTTCAAAACCTTCAAGACCTATAAGCTTAAGCATCTTCATGACTTTCTGCTCTATTACATCTTTTCCCATCTTTTTGATCTTGAGTCCGAAAGCTATGTTCTGTTCTACCGTCATATGCGGAAACAGTGCGTACTTCTGAAAAACCGTATTCAGCTCACGCTTATAAGGCGGTACACTTCCTATGTCTTCGCCGTCGAATATTATTTTACCTTCATCAGCTTCTATAAAACCTCCAAGTATTCTCAGGAGAGTAGTCTTACCGCATCCTGAAGGTCCCAGCAATGTCACAAATTCATTTTCGTATATATCCAGATCGATGCCTTTAAGCACCATCTGTCCGTCGAATTCTTTTACTATATTTCTGAACTGTATAAGTTTTTTGTCTTCCATTCATCCAATCCTCATTTGTCCTCGCAAAAAGTTACAGACCTATTATATAGAAACGTTTCCCGCATTTCAATACATATATATCTTATATCTGCATTCACACACAGTGTAAAAAATTTAAATTCATATATTGACACAGTGTCAGAAAAATGGTATATTGTATTTGCTGACATAGTGTCAGAACAGATGATCATAAAGGAGGTATTTCAATGTTAGGAAATTTTTCATACTGTAACCCGACAAAACTGTATTTTGGCAAAAATTCTATTGAATCTCTCAATGAGGAGCTTCCTAAATACGGTAAAAATGTTCTTCTTATCTACGGAGGCGGCTCTGTAAAAACGAACGGTATCTACGATGAAGTCATCAATATTTTGAAAAGCAACTCTAAAAATATAGCTGAAATCTCCGGCGTAATGCCAAATCCTACATTAAACAAGCTTTACGAAGGGATAGAAGTTGCTCGAAAACACAATGCTGATTTTATTCTCGCTGTTGGCGGAGGCTCGGTATGCGATTACGCCAAAGCCGTTTCAGTATCGGTAAACTGCAGCGAAGATCCCTGGGAAAAATATTATTTGAAATTTGAAGAGCCTGACTGTGATACACTGCCTGTAGGCTGCATACTCACCATGGTAGGCACCGGCTCGGAAATGAATGCAGGAGCCGTAATTACAAATACTGAAACAAAACAGAAAATAGGCCACGTATTTGCAGATGAAAAAATCATGCCTAAATTCGCAGTTCTCGATTCCGGATACACCATGACACTGCCTCACTATCAGATGGTTTCAGGCATATACGATATATTCAATCATATATGCGAACAATACTTTTCCGGAGAAGATGACAACACCAGCGATTATATAAGCGAAGGCCTCATGCGCTCAGTAATAAACGCCAGCCGTATCGCAAACAAAGATCCTCAGGATTATGAGGCCCGAAGCAATCTCATGTGGTCAGCGACCTGGGCTCTGAACACCCTCATTTCACGCGGAAAATCCACAGACTGGATGGTACACATGCTGGGTCAGTCTGCAGGAGCGTACACCAATGCCGCTCACGGTATGACGCTGGCAGCAGTATCCATACCTTACTATCGTCATATCCTTCCTTACGGACTCAAAAAATTCAAACGTTTCGCTGTGAATGTATGGGATGTAGACCCTGAGGGGAAATCCGACGAAGAAACAGCGCACGAAGGTCTTGACGCCATGGAAAACTGGATGCGTGAGCTCGGTCTTGTAATGTCCCTATCAGAACTGGGAGCTGATGAAAGCATGATCGAAGGTATCGCAGAAGGCACCCTCATCATGGATGGAGGATATAAAAAATTGACGCGTGATGAAATAATAAAGATTTTAAAGGAGAGTTTATAAAATGAACAGCAAAACACTCATAGCATATTTTTCTGCCAGCGGCGTGACTGCTCATGTCGCAGAAGAAATGGCAAAAGCAACAGGCGCGGACCTCTATGAAATACGTCCTCAGCAGCCCTACACAGCAGCCGATCTTAACTGGCTCGACAAAAAAAGCCGCAGTACTATTGAAATGAACGACCCGGATTGCCGCCCTGCCATTGCAGATCCTGTAAAAAATATGGACGAATACGACACCGTATTCGTAGGCTTTCCAATATGGTGGTATGTGGAGCCCCGTATAATAGATACCTTCCTTGAAAGCTATGATTTCTCAGGAAAGACTGTTATTCCATTTGCCACTTCCGGCGGAAGCAGCATCAAAAGATCAGAAGAAAGCATGAAAAATCACTGCCCTAAGGCTTCATGGAAAAAAGGCCGCCTTCTCAACGGATCAGGAGCCGCTGAATGGGCAAAGAGCATGTTATAATGCATATATTTGACACCATATCATGTTATGTCTATAATAAATCTTGTAACAACATCTCAGATCTGAATCAAAAGCTCCGAGGTTATGCCCGGAGCTTTTGCTGGTCGGAAAAGAGGGAACAAAATGCCAAAGGGTTCTGAAAAATTAACAAAAGAAAGAAAAGACGAAATCATTGATGCCTGTGCTTCACTATACGAAACCATGAGTTTCAAAGACATAACGATAAGGGATATAGGCAGCAAAACTTCATTTACAAGGACTTCGATATATAATTATTTCCAAAGTAAAGAAGAGATATTCCTGTCTCTGCTCAAAAGAGAGCACGATGCCTGGATAGATGATCTCATATCTGAAACTGATAAACACGAAGTCATGTCCGTTGAAAACTTTGCAGATATGCTTGCCAAAACACTTGAGAAGCGCGGACGTATGCTCAAACTGATGTCAATGAATCTTTACGATATGGAATGCAACAGCCGTATAGAAAATCTCGTAGAGTTCAAAACATCATATTCAAAATCCATAGATGCGATCACATATTGTCTTAAAAAGTTTTTCCCTGTGACTTCAGGCGATATACAGGAATTCATCTACGCTTTCTTTCCTTTTTTGTTCGGCGTATATCCCTACACTTCACACACCGAAAAACAGAAAGAAGCCATGAAACTCGCCAATGTGAAATACACAGAGCTTTCGATTTATGAAATCACGAGATCGTTTTTGATCAAAATACTGACATCCTTCCGGTAAAACAACTGCCGGAAGGATAATAATATAAAAA
>UQNP01000081.1 GCA_900542385.1 uncultured Eubacterium sp. | reverse complement strand
CTGGCTAAAGAACTTAGAATAAGCGTCCTTACCGTCACAAGAGCATATACTGAACTCGAACAGGAAGGATTCGTCAAAAATATTCAGGGAAAAGGTTGTTTTGTCATGAACAGAGATTCAGAACTGATAAAAGAACAGATGATATGCAAAGTCGAAGATCATCTCAATGAAGCTATAAAAACTGCAAAAATAGCTAATATATCAAAAGAAGAGCTTCACAGCCTGCTCGATATTCTTATGGAGGAAGAAACAAATGAATAACTATCTTGAAATAACGGATCTTAGGAAAAGCTTCAAAGATTTCCGGCTTGAGGATATAACCTTTACCTTGCCTGAAGGTTATATAATGGGTCTTATAGGCCCCAACGGAGCCGGAAAAACAACGATAATCAAACTGATCCTCAATATGCTCAAAAAAGACAACGGCAGAATAACTGTAATGGGATACGACAGCGTAGCAGATGAACAGCAGATAAAAGCCAATACAGGCGTTGTGTTTGACTCCAACTGTTTCAGCGACGAGTGGAAAGTATCACAGGTGGAAAAATACATATCACCCTTTTATCCTGACTGGGATAGCAATAAATTCAACGAATTGCTCCATAGATTTCAAATAGATTCTTCAAAAAAGGTAAAAGATCTTTCAAAGGGAATGAAAATGAAGCTTATGCTTGCCTGCTCCCTCTCATACGACGCAAAGCTCCTGATCCTCGATGAGCCCACCAGCGGACTTGATCCTGTTTCACGCGATGAACTTCTGAATATACTTTCAAAATATATAGAAGACGGCTGCCACAGCGTACTGTTTTCCACACATATAACCGAAGATCTCGAACGCATTGCAGATTACATTACCTATATTAAAAACGGAAGTATGTTCTATACAGGAGGAAAAGATGAATTCGTAAGTATGTTCCGTATAATAAAAGGCGGACCGGAAGACTTCTCTAAAGATCTTTCAAAAAAAGCACTGGGTGTTAGAAAATTTTCCACAGGCTTCGAGGCTCTTCTGAATACAGAATATGTACCACTCTTTCCGCACCTTCACTCAGAACCTGCTTCCATAGACGACATAATCGTCTTTACCAACAAGAAAGGAGACATTGAGTATGAGTAGTATAATGAAAACAGTCCTGCTTGATATTGCTCTTATCAGACCTTATGCCAAAAATATGATCCTGGCGGCAGTCCTTCCGATCGTATTTATAATGTTCAACCGCTCCCTTTTGAGCACGATGTGCTTTTCCATGTGCGTAGTAGCTATAACTATAGGATATAATTTTTCCATATCTGAAAAAAACGATATGAACAGACTTTACAGCATACTCCCGGTAAAGAAAAGCACCCTCGTAATAGGAAGATATACATACGCCATATCTCTCGGAATCGTTTTCCTGCTGTTTTATCTGGCCGTAGGAGTCTGCGCAATGATCTACTTCCATGATCCTCTGACAGTTTCCAACGTGATTTCCGCTGCCATGGCCGGCGCTGTTATGTTCGCCGTATCATCGGCATTCCAGCTTCCCGGGTTTTATAAATACGGCGCTATAAGAGGACGCATATTTATGTATATACCTTTTATAGGATTTATGCTGCTGATATTCATCACACGTATACCGACCATAGAGAGATTTATAATATACCTCAGCTACATACCTCGCGGGACTTTATTCATCGCTGTTCTCGCAATGATCATTCTCCTTTATGGAATATCCCTGGCCGTATCCATAAAAATAGTGAAAAACAAAGAGATATAAAAACTCCCCGGCAGGTGATATATCTGCCGGGGAGTTTTGTATTATTTTTGTATCACTTATTTATCTTTTCTTGAAAGCAAAGCCACCGCCTCGGTATGCTTTGTCCCCGGAAAATTATCAAACGGCTTTACCGAGCGCACCTCATACCCGTAGTACTGCATATAATACAGATTCTCTGCAAGACTTTTCGGGTTGCAGGATATGTACACGATCTGATCTACGCCGTATCCTATTATCTTATCGAGAGCATTTGCAGATATGCCCACCCTCGGAGGGTCCACCACTATCACGTCAGGCTTCTCATTTTCAGGCAGAGAATCCAGCACTTCAAATACATCTCCCGATATGAAACGGCAGTTTTCTATGCCGTTGTATGCTGCGTTCTCTTCCGCCGCCCTCACAGCCTCCTCTACTATTTCTATTCCTACTACCTCTCCTGCGCTTTTTGCCATTGCCTGGCTTATAGTTCCCGTACCGCAGTAAAGGTCAAACACTTTTTTACTTTCAAAATCGTCTATAAGCCCTATCGCATAAGAATAAAGCTTTTCCACCGCTTCAACATTGGTCTGGAAAAAGGAAAAGGCACTTACCTTGAACTTGAGCCCCATGATTTCTTCTTCATAGTAATCTCTGCCGTATAAAACTCTAAGTTCATCGCAGTAAACTGCATCAGCCAGTCTGTCGTTTATCGTCCTCAGTACCCCTGCCACTCTGTTCTCAAGTGGAAGAGAAAGTATCATAGACGTGAATGCCTCCTCATCAAATCCCTCTTCAGAGCTCGTTACTACATTGACTAAAAGCTCTCCTGTTCTGACGCCTCGCCTCAATATAAGATGACGCATGAGACCCTTATGAGTTTTTTTATGATAATGTGAATATCCTCTGCTCGAGACAAAATCGAGAACTGCCCTGAGCACACGGTTGAAATCCTCATGAACCAGCTGACATTCATCTACGGTCACTATGGACATAAAATGTTTTTTTCTGTGCATACCCAGAGTCATAGGACCGCCTTTTTCCATATCTCCAAACGTATACTCCATCTTGTTTCTGTATCCGAAGCGATCGGGAGCCGGCTCTATTTCAATGAATTCTCCGTACCTTATATCTTTTCTGTCGAGCAGACTTTTCGTCTCGCCCTCTTTATTTTTGAGCTGTTCTTCGTAAGGAACGCCCTGATAAGAACATCCTCCGCACAGCTTGCTGTCTCTGCATATATCCATATATCGACCTTTCTTTTTAAAACCTGCCGTAATTATCGTAAAATTCCCTTTTATACTCTGTGAATCTGTCCTCTTCTATAGCTTTTCTTATTTCTGCCATAGTATCTATCAGAAAATGAAGATTATGGGTAGTCATAAGCATAGAAGAAAGTATCTCATCGCATTTAAAAAGATGTCTGAGATAAGCTTTTGAATAATTTCTGCAAGTATAGCAGTCACAATTAGGGTCCAGCGGTGTGAAGTCCTTCTCATACCTGGCATTCTTTATGTTCACCCGCCCCATCGAAGTCATGGCAAGTCCATGTCTTGCTATTCTCGTAGGGAGAACGCAATCGAACATGTCTATTCCTCTTTCCACTCCTTCAAAGAGACAGTCGGGACTTCCTACTCCCATAAGATATCTGGGCTTGTCTTTAGGAAGCCTGTCCACGCAGTCATCCATCACATCGTACATTATGTCTTTAGGCTCTCCTACGCTGAGCCCGCCTATGGCATATCCGGGAAGATCCAAGTCAACTATCTGCTCCGCGCTTTCTCTTCTAAGATCTTTATACATACCTCCCTGCATTATGCCGAACAAGGATTGTTTTTCTGTATTTTTATGGTATTCCCTGCACCGTTTCAGCCATCTCGTCGTTCGATTGAGGGAATTCTTCACGTATTCTCTGTCGGCAGGATACGGCGTACATTCATCAAAAGCCATTATTATATCAGATCCCAGAGCATTCTGTATCTCCATCGACTTTTCGGGTGACAGCATATGTTTCGAGCCGTCTATATGAGAACGGAATTCCACTCCCTCTTCACTTATCTTTCTCATTGCTCCGAGACTGAACACCTGAAAACCTCCGCTGTCCGTCAGTATCGCTCTGTCCCAGTTCATAAACTTATGGAGACCTCCTGCTGCCTTCACCACCTCATGCCCCGGTCTCAGGTAAAGATGATATGTGTTGCCGAGGATTATCTGTGCTCCCATATCGGCAACATCCTCCGGCTTCATAGCTTTAACGGTCCCTGCCGTTCCAACAGGCATGAATACAGGCGTTTCTATCGTCCCGTGAGGCGTATGCACTCTTCCGCGTCTGGCCCCTGTCTTCTTATCGTTTTTTATAAGTTCATATGTTACTGCAGGCATTTTATCTCCCTTTCATCTGTATTTTCATCATTTATCAAGATATTCCAGTATCTGTCCGTATTCTTCTGTCAATTTCTCATAACTGCATCCGCAGTTTGCAGGACTTGTAGACGGAAGTCTCACTGCTCTGACACCGCACTTGGGATAACAGAGTTTTTCATAAAGCTGATATGCTTTTGCTCCCGTTGCAAAAATCGCCCTTATATCCGCTTTAAAGAGGATATCGTTCATATCATTAGCCTTAGGATTTTTTATGCTGGTATCGGATGCTCCTTTTATCTCACAGCTTTCAAGTACATCCCAGAGCGCTATGCCGTTTTTCTTCAGCATGTCCTTCTTTTCATCTATGGTTTTCGGCAATTCTTCTTTTAAAATGTCCGCCAGCACCATCCAGAATCTGTTTCTCGGATGTCCGTAATAAAACCCCTGCTCTCTCGACTTAGGCGACGGTATAGTCCCAAGTATCAGCACTTTTGAATTTTCGTCAAAAAAAGCTCCGAATTCATGCTCCACTCTCTTTGTTTCCATATCTTCTCCTGTTGCTATTCTATGAACATAGCATCTCCGTAACTGAAAAATCTATATCTCTTTTCTATGGCTTCCCTGTATACGTCGAGTATTTTTTCTCTGTCGTAGAGCGCCGATATAAGCATCAGAAGCGTGGATTTAGGAAGATGGAAATTAGTTATCAGACTGTCTATTATTTTAAACTCATACCCGGGATATATAAATATACCCGTATTTCCGTCTCCGCTCTTCACCTGCATGCATCCTGCTCCTTCATCGTAATAAGCTGCGCTCTCAAGAGTTCTCGTCGAAGTGGTTCCTACGGAAATTATCCGTCTACCTTCCCGTTTTGCCCTGTTTATCTTCTCCGCGCTTTCCTCGCTTATGTGATATTCTTCAAAATGCATCGAATGATCTTCTATATTCTCACACTTTACAGGTCTGAAAGTCCCTATGCCGACATGAAGCGTTACATATATCGTCTCCACGCCTTTCTCCTGCGCTTTTTTCAGTATTTCCTCCGTAAAATGAAGTCCCGCCGTAGGCGCCGCCACAGATCCCTCCTCACGGCAGTATACAGTCTGATACCTTTCTTTATCGCTGTCGTCTCCTGCTCTTTCTATATAAGGAGGAAGAGGCATGCTCCCAAGCTCTTCAAGCCGCTCCATAAACAGACCGTCGTATTCAAATTCGACTATTCTCGTACCATCGTCTCCGTAATCTTTTATATTCGCCTTCATCAAAGGCTCCTCTGAAAAAATCACGACATCCCCAGGTTTGAGTCTTCTTCCCGGTCTGACCATAGTTTCCCAGATATCGCCTTCTTTCCTCTTTATCAGAAGAAATTCGACTTTAGCGCCGGTGTTCTCCTTCACACCGAAAAGCCTTGCCGGTATCACCTTTGAGTCATTCATGACAAGGCAGTCTCCTTCCTTCAGATAATCAAGGATATCGTAAAATCTTTTATGTTCTGTCTGCCCTGTATCTCTATGCACTACCAGCAGTCTTGCATCATCCCTTCTCTCCGACGGCTTTTGAGCGATCAGCTCCTCCGGCAGTTCATAATCAAAATCTTCTATTTTCATTTATCTCACCTTTATAAAATTGTTATTGTACCTCAATGACTTGTCCTCGTTATTCCGGCATATCCATGGAAACCTGCTCATTTTCCTCGATCTCATCTTCAGAAGGGTTTTCTATACCAAGATGCTTATATGCCATATTCGAAACTACTCTTCCCTTTTGCGTCCTGTGCAGGAATCCTGCCTGTATCAGATAAGGCTCATATACATCCTCTATCGTAACTCTCTCTTCTCCGATAGACGCCGCTATAGTATCTATCCCTACAGGGCCGCCGCCGAATCTTTCTATTATCATCTTCAGTATCTCTCTGTCAAGACTCTCAAGACCCATATCGTCCACACCGAGAGCATCAAGCGCTCTTCGCGTTATATCCATATCTATAACGCCGCTGCCTTTTACCTGAGAAAAATCTCTGACACGCTTAAGCATTCTGTTTGCAACTCGCGGAGTTCCCCGGGATCTCTTTGCCATCTCCTCAAGGGAGCCCTCGTCCACCTGCACGTTTAAAAGCTTTGCAGACCTCTCTATGATGCTTTTAAGCTCATCCGTCGTATACATCTCAAACTTGCAGCTCACTCCGAATCTGTCTCTGAGCGGAGCAGAAAGGCTTCCTGCCCTTGTCGTTGCTCCTATAAGCGTAAATTTAGCTATATCAAGCCTTATAGATCTCGCCGAAGGTCCTTTGCCTATTATGATATCCAGCGCAAAATCCTCCATTGCCGAATACAGCACTTCCTCCACAGATCGGTTGAGTCTGTGTATCTCATCTATGAAAAGGACATCGTTTTCATTTAGATTAGTCAGTATCGCAGCAAGATCTCCTGCTCTTTCTATGGCAGGTCCCGAAGTTATCCTGATATCTACCCCCATCTCATTTGAGATTATACCGGCAAGGGTCGTTTTGCCCAGACCCGGAGGACCATAAAACAACACATGGTCGAGCGGCTCATTTCTCAGTTTTGCCGCCTCTATGAATATTTTCAGATTATCCGTAGCCTTTTTCTGACCTATGTAATCATCGAGTTTCTGCGGACGCAGCGTTATTTCGGATTTTTCTTCACCGCTTCCCAGTTCCGCTGCAGTTATTCTTTCTTCATAATCCATAATAAATTTCCCTTTTCTTACATCCTGGTATGATCTATCTTTTTATCACCTTTTAATTTAAATGAGGTTTTTCAGCGCAGCCTTGATGTAATCTTCCGATGTATATGTATCATCCTTTATGCCTGAAAGAGCGCTCATAGCTTCTCCCCTCGTATATCCAAGAGATATGAGTGCCTCTGCCGCTTCGCTCCTTGCATCCTGATAATTAACAGCATCCGAAGCCCCGTCTTTTTCCGCAGCCTGATATTCTTCCCCTGACGAAGAGAACTTATCCTTGAGCTCCAGCACTATCCTTTCTGCGATCTTCTTTCCTATTCCGTTTGCTTTTGTAAGAGCTTTCGCATCTTCAAAGATTATAGCTTCTCTCAGCTGCTCCAGTGTAAAAGATGATAATATGGACAATCCTGCCTTAGCGCCTACGCCATTTACAGAAATAAGTTTTTTGAAGGCATCCAGCTCTCCTTTTCTTGAAAATCCGTAAAGACTCACATCGTCCTCTCTCACCGACATCATGGTATAAACCATTATTTCACTTCCCTGCCCGCTTAAATAGGCAGCAGAATTAGACGGAACTGATATCTCGTATCCCACTCCGCCTACATCTATTATTATGTATCCATCGCCTTTTTCAGCGAGTAACCCTCTTATGAATCCTATCATTTTAATTTCAGCTCCTTAAGTCTTCTGCTCATATCCGCCGAATGTCCGTGACATACTGCTGCCGCAAGAGCATCTGCCGTATCATCGGGTTTCGGCACTTCCTTTAAGTTAAGTATCGTCTTTACCATCTGCTGCACCTGCTTTTTCTCAGCTCTTCCGTATCCTACAAGCGCCTGTTTTATCTGAAGCGGCGTATATTCTTCTATATCGATACCGCCTTTTATACATGCCAGAACCGCAACACCTCTTGCCTGCCCGACAAGGATCGCTGTCTTTGCATTCGTGTTGAAAAACAATTCTTCTATAGATGCTACATCCGGCTTTTCCCTCTCTATGATCTCTCTCAGAGAATCATAGAGATATTCGAGTCTTTCCGGCATTGGTGTCCCCGCATCCGTAATAATAGCTCCGTAATCGCATACTTTGAACCTGTTTCCGATCTTTTCTATGACGCCGTATCCGAGAATAGCGTAGCCCGGATCTATACCAAGTATTTTCATTCCTAATACATTCCTTTTTCTTTCGTTTGCCCTTTATTTTTATCAGCACATAAAAATCCAAAATAATTATATCATAAAACCTCATAAATAAAAACTTCCAGGCAGATAAAATAGTCCGCTTAAGTCTTGAGTATTTTTTTCATTTTATGGTATAATTATAAATACAT
>UQNP01000080.1 GCA_900542385.1 uncultured Eubacterium sp. | reverse complement strand
TTGCGACTTTTTTTATATTTTCTGAAAATTTCCTATGGAAAACAAGCCTTCGACGGAAGAATTTTTAAATTCTCAGGAGGCTTTGATTATCGTGTCTAATTTACTTCTTAAATCTGCGATAAAGATCTGGCACTGCCTTTTTGACTTATGTAAGATGAGCGGTTTACCACATAATGAACGTTATGTGGTTACAAGCGCGTAAAGGTGATGGAAGAAGAAACCAAGAGGAAGGAAAGGGAAAATAAAACAGGGGATACGGACCATAAGCTGTATCTGTTGCTACGGGCATATAACGAGCTTTCCAAGAAGGTGGATAGGCTTGAGAGAGAGCTTGAGGCATACAGGGGGAGAGTGACGGCTGAGGAAAGCAACAGAAAGACACCTTGGGAAAATGAACAGAGTATTTATGAAACCTCCAATAGAGAAGGAAGGAGGGCGGCCGATACAGGGAAGTCTTTAGAGAAAACTTCAGAAGATTTGGCAAAACCCTCTAAGAGAGCAGATAAAAAGAAGAACAGTCAAAAGACTGACGGGAAGTATGGGGAAAAGACCAATAAGAAACAACACTTGGGAAAGACCATAGGAACAATAGCCTTCTACAGCTTCCTTGTCCTAATGATACTGGGAGCGGTCCTTGTGAGAAGCTCAAGCGACGGAAGCCCCAGAAGCCTTGCGGGCTTTTCGGCAATGTTAGTGCTGTCAGGCTCCATGCAGAGCGAGATCCCCAAAGGCTCTCTTGTGATAAACAGAAGCGTTGATCCGGAGACACTTAAGGTGGGAGATGATATCACCTATCTTGCAAGCAGCACAACTACAGTAACCCACAGAATTGTGGATATCACAGGAAGCTATGAGGATACGGGAGAGAGAGCATTTCAAACCCAGGGCATAGAAAACCCGGAGCCGGATGAGGCACTGGTCCCCGCAGGAAATGTAGTTGGAAAGGTCATATGGCACAGCCATATACTTGGGATCATAGCTGAGACCATAACCGATAACTTCCCTGTAATAATATTCTTCATAGTTGTGATAGTGATCCTCATAAATGTCCTGTGGAGGATAAACAGAAAGGGCGATGAGGAGGAGATATCAGATGATGAGAGTGATGAAGAAGAAAAAGCTGATGGTAAATCCTGATCTGTTTTAAGGTCAGTTTACATAGATGTGAAAGGAAAAGAAAGGAGAGAAAGAGAATGGAGAAAGCAAAGAAGAAAAAGCTGACCTCCAGCATAATCGCTGTGGCGCTGTGCGTGATCCTGCTTTTAACAGGAACCTTTGCATGGCAGAGCATAAGCCAGACGGCTCTTAACGAAGCGGCCGGAGCGGTTAATCCGGGAGGAAGGCTGCACGATGATTTTGACGGGACAAACAAAGATGTTTATGTTGAAAACTACACAAAGCCCGGTGAGGGAGTCCCTATTTTCGCAAGGGTAAGACTTGACGAGTATATGGAGATAGGAGACGGAGCCGGACTTAAGACAGGAGATACGGGTGCTGACAACAAAGCGGCTGAATCTGTAGTAAGCGGAGCCGATATCAACGACGTCACCACATGGAAGACTCATATCCCGGGGGCAGGAGACGATACCTTCCATGAGTATTTCGAGTGGGATATGGCGGGAAGCACCATATATATGCCTACATTCAATATGAATGCAGACAGCTTAAAGGCTGATATCAACGGTACATATGAAGGGACAAATCCCGATGATGACGTTCATTACGATGACTATCATGCCTACTCTCTGAATGAAACAAAGCAGGGAGATGAAGTGTATGATAACGATGAAGATACAGAAGATGAAACATCACCTGTAGAAGGCACCGACATTAAGACAGTTGCAGACCAGACCCATACAGCCAGGAACACTCTTACAAGTACGGTCATGACTATGCAGGAGTGGATAGAAGCAGGATCGCCTGTGGGAAACTACTGGGTATATGATACAGACGGCTGGGCATACTGGGCAGACGCTATAGAGCCGGGGACAGCTACAGGACTTCTCCTCGATGGAATAAGTCAGATAAAGGATACGGGAGATGACTGGTACTACGGAATAAACGTAGTAGGACAGTTCGCTACCATGGGAGACTGGGGAAGCGAAGGTGATAATGACGGCTTCTTCGGCTCTACAGCAGGAGAAGCTCCGACAGATGACGCCCTGTTCCTTCTCAATCAGGCGGCAGGAAGAGATCTTACTGTTACTGTTACGGCAGCAGACAGCGCGACAAGCGTGCAGGCAGGAAAGACCCTCGACTTCAATGCTGAAGTAAAGATGGGAGACGCCAAACACGGTAATCAGAAGGTAACATGGACAGTACAGGGGAGACAGTCGAACAGTACTTCTGTAAACGCTGACGGACTTCTTACAGTGGCGGCAGATGAATACATAGGCGGAGAGCTTACGGTACAGGCACTTTCAACAGTGGATAACAAGACAGTTGGTACATATAAAGTTAAGGTAACTTCTCCTTGGGATACTGAAGGAATAGGGGACATAGAGCCGGGAACGCTTAAGACAGCGACACTTGACGGAATCGACTGGTATGTGCTTGCAAGGGATGGAAACAATGCTCTGCTGCTGTCAAAGGATATACAGGAAAGAAGAAGATTCGATGACAACGATAACGTATGGGAAACAAGCGAAATGCAGACATATCTTAACGGGGACTGGCTCAATGGAAAGACAAATATAAGCGCTCACGTGCATCCGGTTACACTGACTACGAGAAAGGAATGGAATGTAGATACATTCGAAACCTCAGAAGATCAAAAGGTATTCCTCCTTTCAGAGGCTGATTTATTCGGAACGCAGAATGGTCAGACAGCAGTAGCAAAGGATTATACTCTTGGAAAAGTGGGAGTGATAGTCCCTGAAAATATGAGGATAGCACAGGATAACGGACAGAATTGCTACTGGTGGCTGCGTTCGCCGCGTGGTAATTCCAGTGTCGTGGCCGTCGTGAATTCCACTGGCAGTGCCAATGGCTATAGCTACTTCACTACCACTTTTGGCGTTCGCCCCGCTTTATGGATAAATCTGGGATCCTGAATCTAAAAATCAGAAATCTGGAGATTAAATATTGATATTCAAAAAACGGATGACAAAATATTCATCCGGGGGTATGGGGGCTTGCCCCCATATCGCCGCGAACGCGGCAAAGAGAAATAAAGCAAAGTAAGGAAAAGATATATAGCAGGAGAATGCGAAAAGGTCTTCTGAAAAAGAGGGGAGGCGGCTTTGCCGCCCTCCGCTGAATACTTTAAAGCAAGGAAATCAAGATATGGCAGAGCAGAAAAGTGAACTTTCGGTAATCATGGAAGCAAAGGATTTGTGCAGATACATAATGACAGTGACTCAAAAAAGCCCTAAACAGTATCGTTTCACATTTACCACACGTCTTCAGAATCTGTGTATGGATATTATCGAAAATATATATCTTGCCAACGAGATGTTCATGAAAGGCGAGCATGCTCGTGAAAATTATCAAAAACGACAGGAGATGCAGCGAGAAGCTATCACCAAGACAAGAATTTTGGCATATATAGCTCAGCTAGCTCTGGAACAGAAAGCGATACTGCCAAAGCAATATGAACAGATCTCGCTTCATTCAACTTCAGTTCTGAAGCTTCTTGGAGGATGGATGCGAAGCGATAAGAAACGATTTGGGATGTAAAAGTTAAAAGTATTCAGCGGAGGGCAGATGCCCTTCCGGGAGCAGATATTTTTGCAGGTTGTGCTGCCCATTTATTGTGTGGCTGCGTTCGCCGCGTAATAATACCAATAACGTGGCCAACGTGAATTCCAATGGCAATGCCAATAACAATAACTACAACAATACCAATATTGGCGTTCGCCCCGATTTACCCCGGCTTTTGCTATAGAGTGAAAGCGTAAGTGAGAAACCGCTTCGTGAGTTCGGACGGTCAGTGCGCGGGGTAAAGGATCTGCTTCCTTTCTCGAAATTAATCTTTTCGGGATAAATATTATTGACGGTGTGAGGAACGCGGATAGAAGATCCGTTTTCCAAGCTTTGGAGCCTATATGTACATAAATATACAGCTCCCCGTCAATTGCATTTTTGATAGGAGTGATAATACGAAATTCAGTGAAACGCCTTTGATGAAACAATATTTTCATTTTAAGGAGAAGTATAAGGATTCGTTGGTTTTATTTCAGGTTGGGGGATTTTATCAACTGTATTTTAACGACGCTGAAGTTGCTTCAGAGATTTTAAATTTAAAGCTTACAGGTAAGGATATCGGTAAAGGAACAAGGATACCGATGTGTGGCGTGCCCAAGAGATTTGTTGATGAACGCTTGAAAATCCTGCGGGACAGCGGATATAAAGCAGTAGTGTGCAGTCAGACTGAAAAACACGATGAAAAGGGGATGTTGGAAAGGGAAATTACTTGCGTGTCAGAACCTGAAGAAAAGAAAGATCTGACGGCGGCGTGGGAAGAGTACATGGATACTCATACATTTCTCAGAGAAGAAAATGTTTCTGAAGAAAGCAGAACAAAAGATCTTCTTAAAGAACTTAAAAAACTGGAACTTGATAATATGACACCAATGGAAGCATTGCAACTTCTTAATGATTGGAGAAAGAAGTATGTATGACAGACTATGAGCTAATATGTGATTTTCAAACCTTATATAAGGCACATCTCAATGCAAGGAAATGCAAGCGAGGGAAAACTGAGGTAATAAAATTTGAGATGAATCTTGCAGAAAACCTGACTAAAATGAGCAAGACATTAAGAGAGCATAAATATAGGATGCACGGGTATTATCATTTTACGATTTATGAACCGAAAGAGCGTGAAATCTTTGCTGCATATTATCCCTGACAGAGTACTTCTTCATGCAATATGCGACGAAGTTATAACGCCGGCGCTGAAAAGGCGACTTATATATGACAATGCTGCCTGTCAGAAAGGCAAGGGAACACATTTTGCTATATATAGGTTCAGTAAATTCCTGAGAGAGCATTACAAAGATCATGGCAATAAAGGATATGTGCTCAAATGTGATATATCAAAATATTTTGCCAGCATTGATCATGAAGTGCTCAAAAAACAGCTTGTAAAGCTGATACGAGATGAAGATGTAAGTAATCTCATATACCATTATATAGACAGCTATGAAACCAAGGGAAGACCGGGAAGAGGACTTCCTCTCGGAAATCAGAGCAGCCAGTGCTTTGCCATATATTATCTTGATCCACTGGACAGGTTGGTGAAAGAAAAACTCAGAGTAAAATATTATATCAGATATATGGATGATTGCCTGCTTATTCATCATGATAAATCCTTTTTATATCAATGTCTTGATAAAATGCGGGATATGATAGAAAACAGATTGAATCTTGAGATGAACATCAAAACACAGATATATCCTCTGAAAACGGGCGTGGAATTTTTAGGCTGGAAATATTATCTTACGGATTCGGGAAAAGTTATCCGCAAGTTAAAGCAGCAGAGCAAGATCAGATATAAGAGACGTTTAAAGAAGCTTCAAAAGGATTATTCTGAAGGCATAATAGACCTGAAAGATGTAAAGACAAGCCTTGCTTCATATCATGGTCATTTGATGCACGGTCATACATATGGACTTCAGAAAAATACTATGGATAAATTTTGTTTGACAAGAAGCGGAGAATTCAAAGAGAAAACAGAAGAACTTATATAAATATATGGCAGTAGAAAGGAGGTCTTGAATGTTTGAGAACACAAAGAAAATGATAGCGGTTATCCTAACCGTCATACTTGTTATCCCGCTTTTGCTCACGGGGACTTTAGCATGGCAGAGCATAAGTCAGCAGGCAAAGAACGAGATGGGCGGACAAGATACAAAGCAATTGGATGTTGAGCTTCTCAAGCTTGAAAGGTCTCCTGACGGTGAAGCTACTGAGATCGCAGTTTCCGGAGCGGCATTTTATCTTTTCACATCGGATGGGGAGCAGATAGGCGGCAGATATGAGACAGATGATGAGGGAAAGATAGCGGTGAGCCTGACTTCCGGGGAATACTATTTCGAGGAAACAGACCCCGGTATTTCCCATACTTTCGATGAGGAAAACGGAGCCGTAAAGACGAGATATCCATTCACAGTTACGGGAGAAGAAACGGCTGTGGTGCAGGTTATGGCATATAACCAACGCCTTACGGGGAACCTCACCGTGGAGAAGATCATCGTCAACTCCGATGGCTCGGCTGTGACAGAGGAACAGGCGGGAGAGGAATTTATCTTTACTGTCACCTTCTCAGATGAGGGGACGTATGAATACAGAATAGACGGGGGAGAGCTTCAAAGCCTTGAGAGCGGAGGGGCTCTCATATTAAAGCACGGGCAAAAGGCAGTATTTGATAATATACCTGTTGGGGTTACATACAGCGTAATTGAGAATGCAAACGGCATATATCAGGTGACGTCCCAGGGAAGCAGCGGCACTGTAACAGAGGACGGGGCGACAGCTTCATTTATCAACACCTTAAGCCCCGGTCCTTCCGGAAGCCTCACAGTTACCAAGGAAGTGAGAAACGCCGACGGAAGCGAAGTGACAGAAGAACAGGCCCAAAAGAAATTTACATTTAAAGTTACATTCTCTGATGGCGGTACATACACTTACCGTATAGATAACGGAGAGGAGCAGAGCCTTGAAAGCGGAGGCACTGTAACCTTAAGGCACGGACAGGAGCTGGTGTTTACGGATATCCCATCAGGAATCGGCTACACAGTCGAGGAGATGGACGATGAAAACGATGAATACTATCCTCTGACAGATGAGATAGAGGGAAACATTGTAGACACCGGAAGCAGGACAGATTTTGTCAATGTATATATGTCTGAACAGGAAGAGCCGGGAAGCCTTTTCATAACGAAGGAGATAGTAAATCCTGACGGAAGGGAAGTGACAGAGGAACAAAGACAGAAGGAATTCACATTCAGAGTTACCTTCTCCGAAGATGGGGAATACACTTACCGCATAGATGAAGGAGATGAACAGAGCTTAAAGAGTGGAGAGACCATCACATTGAGGCACGGTCAGAAGGCGGCATTTGAAGAACTTCCAGAAGGGATCACCTACAGGGTGCAGGAGACGGATACGGGAGGATATATTCCTGAGATGGATTCGGCGCAAGGCGTGATAACGGCAGGAGAGGAAACGCAGCTTGATTTTCGAAATCACACGCCGGAAGATAAGGGCATAGGCAGGATAGAAGTCACCAAAGCCATAGCAGGAGAATATCCGCAGGAAGACCTTAATATGGAGTTTGGCTTTACCATCACCATAGACGGCGAGAGCAGTCGCTTTACATTGAAGCCGGGAGAAACGGCGGGATTCGAAGCTCCCGTGGGAAGCAGCTATGAAGTAGTCGAGGATAACCACTTTGAAGATGGTTACAGTCAGACCATAACAGGAGGCTCGGGAACGGTGGATAGCGATAAGGCGCCTGTGACAGTGACGGCCATGAACACATATGTTGAGAATCCCGATATAACTATAGGAGGTGAGAAGACATGGAATCTTAAAGGTCAGGACGTGGAGCTTCCCGAGTCCATAATCGTAAGGCTCAAGGATGGAAGCTACACAGTGGAGGAAAAAGAAGTCGCTCCTGATGATGAGGGAAGATGGACTTACTCATTTACAGTCCCTAAGTACGATACCGACGGAAATGAAATTTCATATACCGTAGAGGAAGAATCTGTCGAAGGATTCATAGCCACATACGAAGGATTTGATATAACCAACACATGGACGGGAGATGACACGCCGGGAGGAGATCCGGGTGATACTCCTGAAGATCCGGAAGATACCGGAGGAGAAAATGATAATTCATCACCTGGAGGAAACGACACAAAGACGGGAGATGAAAGCAGCCTCGGCCTTTGGCTGGCTCTCATGGGATTAAGTCTTGCCGGAATAGGAGCAACGCTCTTTAAAATAAGGGGCAAGGATTTCAAAAACTATTTTAAATAACAGTGGTATAGACATAGAGGACTCGTAACATGCGGGTCCTTTATTGTTGTATAAAGGAATAATTAGGATTTCATTTTGGCAATTGATTGCCAATTTGGAAAAGAATTTTGCTTGAATATTGTAATCAGCAGGTGTATACCATAGTTTTATCTTTCGGAAAAAGCTGTATATACGTGATATAATAGTAAAAAATATAAAAGGAAGATACAGTAAATGAAAAA
>UQNP01000079.1 GCA_900542385.1 uncultured Eubacterium sp. | reverse complement strand
ATCATTTTGTAAACAGAGAAAGGGCAGAATGTTTACATCGGATGAGATAACAATAATAAATTAAATATTAAACTGGAGGGATATGTCATGTTGAAGAAAAATTTTGTAACATTGGTTTTAAGCACGATAGGCGGTATACTTTTCGCGATGGGAATGTGTATGTGCATGCTTCTGGAATGGAACGCTTTCAGTCAGGGGATAGCAGTAGGCGCGGCAGGCGTGCTGATCCTTCTCATAATGATGATGGTGCGCCGAAAGATGGAAGGCAAGCCTGTAATAGTAAGACCAAGCGGGAAAGTTGTCGGGATTGTCATAGTAAGTGTAGCAGGAGCTCTTTTGCTCGGTGTCAGCATGTGTATGGTAACAGTTTTTCAGGGGATGATGATACAGGGGATCGCTATCGGACTTGTCGGTATAACAGCGCTTTTGACATTGATACCGTTGTGCAGGGGACTCAGATAGGCGATAGGAGATGAAAAAAGTCATAAAGGTCCTTCGCTCAAGATTTTTTCTTCCCTGCTGTAAACATAATTTTAACAAACAAGTATTATCATAGTCCTACTGCAATGAAAGGATCTGAAATGAAGGATGTCCAAAGCGAGAAACAACAAAAAACAGAGAAAGGAATCAGCGCGTAAATTCATATGCAGACTTCTGTTTCCGAGAACGAAGATAGTGTTATTGAGCATACCCTTGTCGGCGGTATTGCTGACTTATTCCTTTACATTGGCGGAAAAGCAAGGCCCGATAGCTTATATATCGTATATTGTTTCTGCCTATTCCCTGACTATTATTTGTGCGGCGGTGATACCGGGCATAAAAGATAATATAAAAAACTTTTTGCGAAGAAATACATATATAGACCGATATTTTGAGGAAGTTCCTTTTAAGCTTAAAGTATCTCTTTACTCCTCCTTTGGGATAAATATGCTTTATGCGGGAGTGAACGGATTTTCGGGGATATATTACAGGTCGGTGTGGTCCGGCACGCTGGCGGTCTATTACATCCTGCTGTCCATTGTGAGATTTTTTCTTGTGAAATATTCTCATAAAAACGGATTCGGAGAAGACCATAGAGCGGAATGGAGCAGATATCGTATCTGCGGTATTTTTCTGATTGTAATGAACATAGCTCTTGCAGGCGTCGTGATTTTGATACTTGAAGATAACAGAGGTTTTGAATACGACGGAATGATGATATACATCATGGCGGTATTCACCTTTTATATAACTGTGATGGCGATAGTAAATATCGTGAAATACAAGAAATACAACAGTCCGGTGATGTCGGCGGCGAGAGCGGTAGGACTGGCGTCTGCCCTCGTGTCCATGCTGGCGCTCGAGACGGCTATGGTGACGCAGTTTGATGACGGCAGCAACGCGCAGTGGTTTCCATATGTCATGACGGGAGTTACAGGCGCAGGAGTATGCGCCGTAGTGATAGTTACCGGTATTTACATGACAGTGCATGCTGCGAATATGATAAAGGAAATGGATAAAAAACAAATGATATATGAAAAGGAAAGAAGGGATCTGTATGAATAAGAATGAAAGCTCCTTTAGTTACACGTATTTTGCAAATCAGCAGGCGGAGGTGGAAAATATAAGAAAAAAATATCTGCCCCAGGAGGAAAGCAGCTTTGAGAAGCTTAAAAGGCTGGATAAAAAGGCGGGACGCAAAGGCAGCATAGTATGTATTTCTCTTGGAATAATAAGCTGCCTGCTTTTGGGCATAGGAATGTGTTTTACGATGCTTTGGACCGACTGGTTCGTACAGGGGATCGTAATAGGTCTGACAGGTATAGCAGGCGCGGTGCTCATGTATCCTCTTTATGTGCGTATAACCAGACGTGAGAAGGAAAAGCTGGCTCCGCAGATCCTGGAGCTTACAGATGAACTGTTGAATAATAAATGATTTTGTGAGCCGTTTTCTTTATTTTGTGTTAGAATTTAACGTGCGAAGAAGAAAGGGACTTAGATAAATGGAAAATAATAAAAACGGCCTTTTGACCGATAGGAAAAGAAATCTTATTTTTATATGTATAATCGTTTCGGGAGTGGCGTCGTCTACGCTGGCAACAGCTATGACCACGGCGCTCCCAAGTCTTGTTGAATATTTTCATGTAAGCACCTCTACGGGACAATGGATAACCAGCGGATATTCTCTTGTGATGGGGATGGTATTGCCGCTGACCGCATTCCTGATAACGAAGTTTCCGACGAAATGGCTGTACACTGCAGGTATAGCATGCTTTATAGCAGGCCTTGCGTTCAGTATTTTTGCCGGAAGTTTCTTTTTGATGATGATCGGGAGAGTGCTCCAGGCGTGCGGCAACGGAGTGCTGATGTCATCGGCGCAGGTGATAATCTTAAGCGTCTATCCATCGGATAAAAAAGGGACGATGATGGGAATATACGGACTTGCCAGTACGGCGGCGCCCATAATAGCGCCTACATTGGCAGGCTTTCTGATCGACAGCCTCGGCTGGAAGTCGATATTTTACATAGTTCTCGGCATAATGATGATCTCGCTGATACTTTCTCTTATAGTGTTTGAAAACGTTCTGGAGCTTCATGACAAGAAGTTCGATGTGCTGTCCTTTGCTGAAAGCATCATAGCTTTCGGAGGGATCACTCTGGGTATAGGAAACATAGGAAGCTATGGACTTTTAGATGTAAAAACCATACTGCCCCTTGCCGCAGGTATATTAGTATGCGTTCTTTTTGTACTCAGACAGTGCAGAGCGGAAACTCCTTTTCTCGATATAAAGATAATGAAGAGCAGAGACTACGCCATAAGCGTTATCGCAAGCATGATCCTCTATCTGGTGATGATGGGATCTTCCGTGATGATGCCGCTTTACGTGCAGAGCGTCATGGGATTTTCTGCTGTCGTGTCGGGACTGGTGACACTGCCGGGGTCCCTCGCCACAGCCCTCGTCAGTCCTTTTGCAGGCAGAATGTACGACAAGATGGGTATAAAAAATCTATTCATAGTTGGCTCGGCGGCTCTCGTCATAAGCAATCTCGGCATGTTCTTTGTTCATTTTGATACATCTTTGATAGTTGCAACGGTGCTGAACGTCATACGCAATATCTCCATAGGAAGTCTGATGATGCCCCTTCTTACGTGGGGAGTCAGCAATGTGGATGTGGGAAAGGTTGCGGACGCGTCATCCCTGCTCACATCCTTCAGGACTATAGCAGGCTCTGTCGGATCTGCCGTATTCGTGGGAATAATGAATACGGTAAGCGCCGGATCTGAAGCGGTTTACGGCGAAACCGCTCTTATGCACGGCATGAATGTATCGTTTCTCTGCATGGCGGCAGGCGCGGCTGTTTTACTTTTGACGGCGGTCTTTACGGTGAGAAAAACAGTATAGCTTTGGATTCGTTGACATTTCAGCAGGACCTTTGCTATAATCTCCGCAGGAAAAGGAGAGACGGCATGGATACATCCAAAGAAGATAAAATTTTACTGGCGGGAGTGGAAGATAAATTCAGGCAGTGCAGCCGCCAGTACAGAGTGACTCATACAGATTTTCTTGATCTGAGACAGCGCTCAATGGCGGAAAAACTTTGCAGGCAGTTACAAGGAGAAGGGCAGGATATGCGCTGCGCTTTCAGCGGCGGATACTGCGATGCAGAGAGGACTGCGGCTGTCTTTCTTCCTGATTATGCGGACGAAGAGGAAGAGATCGGTGAAATATTTTCCGTAGTCAGGGTAAAAACGGCGCCGGGCGGCAGGAAGCTGACCCACAGAGATTATCTCGGATCTCTGACGGGACTTGGATTGAAGAGGGAAAAGATAGGGGACATACTGGTATCTGATTCAGGTGCGGATATAATCATCCTAAGGGAGGTAGAGGATTTTATCTCCTTCAATTACAGCAAAGCGGGAAGAAACAGTCTGAAAACAGATATAGTGCCTCTTAGCGAACTTTATATACCGGAGCAGAAAACAGAAATGATAAAAGACACTGTAGCTTCGCTGAGACTTGACAATGTTATCTCATCCGCCTTCAGGATGTCGAGAAGCAAAGCGGCGGAAGCTGTGCGTGCAGGGCTTGTGTTCGTCAACAGCGCCCAGTCAGAGAAGATCGATATGCAGGTGGCGGAGGGCGACAAACTGGTGCTTCGAGGAAAAGGCAAAGCTTATCTCCGGGAGATAGGTTCAAAGACGCGAAAGGACAGGATATATATATCGATAGAGCGGTATCTGTGATACCGCTCATTTTGTATAAAAAACCCCTCACGTGGTGAATATGCAGTTCAGTTTTATAACTGTTATTTGAACAGATCCAGGAATTTTTCCCAGAGCGATGATTCTTCTTTGGGCTTTTCCTCGGCAGGCTGTTTTTCATTTATTTCAACAGGATCTGTCTTTATGACAAACTGCACTGATTTGACATTTGTGTTTTTTTCAGATACGAAGGAAGCAGGGTCCTCCATGCTGCCGTTTATCGACTGAAGTATATCATCGATCTTTTCTTTTATCTGGGCTTCGGAATCCGCCGTTTCTCTGTAAAGTGAATCGGTGCCTTCGGCCATTTTCTGTGAGCCGTCGTGGAGTGATGATATGCTGCTTCGAAGCGCTGCTGTTCCCTGATACAGCTCTTCGGTCCCTGATGTCAATTTCTCTGCTCCCTCGGAAAGCTGTGAAAGAGAATCGTCGAAAGTTTCATATTTTGTTTTCAGCAGCTTCATATTTTCTGTCAGAGGTGACAGTTGTCCTGATATATTAGTAATATAATTTTCCGTACCTGATGATGCCCCGTTGTTTTTTTCGAGAAGAGCTGCGGCTTCCTGAAGCAGCTGTATTTGATTTTGAACGGATTCGCTTTGTTCAGGGGCTTGTTTTAAAATTTCTATCTGCTGGTTTAAATCGGAGATCATTTGCTCGTTTTCGGATCTAAGGGAGTCTACGTCGATGCCGTAGTCCGACATTACATTTTTATATTGTGCGTACCCGAAGTTTTGGCTGAACATGAGAGAGCCGTTATATGCGTCATCGATGCCGCTTCGTATTTGGGACGAGGCGTTTTTCAATTCAGAGATACCGCTTAAGG
The DNA here is from genome assembly GCA_900542385.1 of uncultured Eubacterium sp. Lineage (GTDB taxonomy): Bacteria > Bacillota > Clostridia > Peptostreptococcales > Anaerovoracaceae > Lentihominibacter > Lentihominibacter excrementavium. The sequence continues at coordinate 3,144 of UQNP01000079.1, read as the reverse complement.
ACGATGCTCCGTTCTTTAAAGCGAGAGCCCCTTGCTCCGTTTTGGATGCTCCTTCTTCAACGGCAGCTGTTCCGTCGGATAATTGGGCGGCGCCTTTATTCAGTGAAGAGACTGCGCTTATTAGCTCGCCTACTTTTCCTGTGAGAGCGCTGTCATCTATATCTGCGTTCAGATTCAGATGTATTCCGTTTATCGATGCGCTTTCCATCTCAAAATCCTTTACATCTGCATAAAAAGAAGTGTCTATTCCCTTTCCCGGAAGTATGGTATAGGTGAGCTGTTTGCTGCCGCCTGCGTTAGCAATGGTAGCGTCAGGAGCGGAGATATCGCTGCACTGTTCTGTATCTAAAGTAAAGGATGCCTGCAAAGCGTAATTATCGTAAAAGCTTCCTGTGCAGTCTTCGTTTTTTTCTACTTTGAAGCGAACTTCAAGATGTCCGCTTTTGCCTGCGATCTCGTCAGCAGTGTATTTTTTACCGTCCAAGAGGTACTGGATGGAGATATTCCACGGCAGCGGCCTGTTTTCAAGATCTCCCTGATAATATACTTTTTCAGCCGATGAAGAAAAGGTCACTGTATCGCCGTTTTGCTTTATGGGATCTTCAGTGTTCAGCATTTTTACGTTTTCGTAATTTCCGTAATCGGTTATATTGCCGCCGTTGAAGCTGTTAACTGCATACATGCTTTTTAAGGATCCGTCTGAGGCTAGGGTTGCATATATGGTCTCTTCTTTTTCTGAAGACTTGTTCTTTTCTGCTGCGCCTGCAAAAGCAGGATTGCATACGGTGATCATCAGTGCAGCTGAAAGCAAAACGGAAATAATTTTTTTCTGTGGTTTTTTCATTTTAATGTCCTCCTTGCATTTATAAAAGGAAATCAGCTTTTGATGTAGTTCTTCGTATAAAACCATCGAGCATATACATCATACCAGGCAGTATGAACAGCACTACGGACAGGGAGAGCAGACTTCCAAAGCCGATGAACATACCGAGCTGAGACAGTATGCCGTGGTTGGAAATAAAGCCGAGAAGGAAGCCTACTACGGCGAGAACAGTGCCGGAAGTCATAACTGATGGAGTCACCGCGGAGATCGTTTCGGTGATAGCAGTCTTTTTATATTGGACCCGTCTGAATTCAAGATATCGTTCAGTAAACAAAATAGCATAGTCAACCGTAGCCCCGAGCTGTATCGAACTTATGATCAGATAAGAGATGTAAAAAACAGTAGCTCCTCTGAAATAAGGGATAGCCAGGTTGATCCAGACGGCGGTCTCGATGGCGACGACCAGGATCACCGGAAGAGAAACGGATCTCAGGGTTAGCAGAAGCACTATGAAGATCGCACCTACAGCAATGAGATTTACCTTTACCATGTCCTTTGTGGTGGTATCCATCAGGTCATAGGTGCTCACGCCGCTTCCAGCCATATACCATGAATCGGGATAATAAGTGTCCGCAACATCTCTTATTTCAGATACGAGATCGAAGGTTTCATCGCCTTCATAATCTGCATCGACGGTAATTATGAAGCGGCTGTAATTGTCTGAAACAAGCTGTGACAAGCTGTCCTGATCCAGGTATTCCATAGGGATCTCCTCGCCTACCGTGTCGACGTAGGAAGTAATGTTTTCTACTTGCGGTATATCGTGCAGTGCCTTGGAAAGTTCCTGTTCGGAGGCAGTATCTCCGCGTGGCACCATGATAGCGTAACTGTCGCTTTTGCCGTATATTTTTTCTATATCGGCAGTGTCGCGTCCGAGCTGTGTCGTATCATCGTATATATGAGAGGAGCCGTAATAAAACGAATTGGAATTCGATGCGAGATATGCCGGTATTACGGCGATCATGAATATACATGAAAGAGGTATCATTATGCGGCATACAAATCTGCCGAATCTATGGAAACTCGGAAGAAAGCTGCGGTGATGCGTTTTCACGAGGTACTTTCGCGAGAGCAGGATAAGAGCGGGCATGAATGTAAACACGGTGATAAGGCTGATGCTTATTCCCTTAGCCAGCGCAAGACCCAGATCCGGACCTATTCTAAAGTGCATGAATACGAGGGCGAGAAAGCCGATCACCGTCGTGAGACCGCTGGACAAAATGGAGCTGGAGGATTTCATGAGCGCGTCCACTATTGCCTGTTTTGAATTTGGATTGTCCTTTAAACATTCCTCAAAACGGTGGATGAGAAATACCGAATAGTCAAGGGATACCGCCATCTGTAAAATAGTGCCCGCAGCATTTGTAACGAAAGAGATCTCACCGAATACTGCATTTGTTCCGTTGTTTATGAGTATGGCAACACCAAGTCCCGCCATTACGAGCAGAGGCTCCATCCATGAAGTTGTAGTAACAATAAGGACAAGAAAAACAAATATTACCGCTATGATCGTTATTTTATTGATCTCGCTGACAGTCCCTGTTGTTGCAGTTGCTGTGGAGATGGCATCGCCTGTCATGGCATTTTCTTCTCCGATGATATCCCGTATTGCATTTGTAGCTTCTACCTGCTTTCTTTCGTCGATGGTCACCGTGAACAGTGCGGAATTATCCTTATAGTAGGAATCTACGACGTCAGGATCCATGTTTTCAAGGGGCTGTAGGATATTTTCAGAATTATCCAGCCAGAGAACATCTGAAACACCCTCGCAGTTCATGATCTTTTCTTTATAAGAGAGCGCTTCTGGGATCGTCACGTTTTTGATCATGACCCGGGCGTTCGGTATACCTCCGTCAAATTCCTCCTCCATCAGTTTGAGAGAAACGGTGGAAGATGTGTCTTCGGGAAGGTAATCTGCCATATCGTAATTCACGTTTACGGTTTTCTGCATTACGATGCTTATTAAAGACATAAGCAGGAAAAGTATTATTATTGGTTTTCTGAGTCTTACTACTTGATGAAAAAATCTTTCCATATCAGTGTCCTTTAGTGTTCTTTATATGTGTTATGTTGAGCTTTATATCGAGCAATACATATTATGCAATACGGACATATGGGATAAAACGGTCAAAATGCGGACATGTGTGAGATATGGGACGATTTTACGCATTTGTATAAAGACTTTACGGACATAAGGCAGGATATGTCCGTGGAATAATTTACCGGACACATGTATAATAAAATTGAAGGCACTTTTTGCT
>UQNP01000078.1 GCA_900542385.1 uncultured Eubacterium sp. | reverse complement strand
AGACGGAAATGCAGCTCAGAAAGTTTCTTGTATATCCGCCTTACAGCGATCTATTTCAGATAGTATTCACTTCCAAATCAGAAGAAAATGCAAGAAAAGGTGCAGAAGTATGGTATGAGAAGATAAGGGAACGCCTGAGAGAAGGGCGCGATAACGTATACAGGCCGCAGGAAGCGTATCTGGGCAAAATAAAAGATATATACAGGTATTCGCTGCTTGTGAAATGTCCCAGAGGCGGGAGAAATGAATATTCGAGCGTTGTTTCAGCTGTCAGAGATGAAGAAAACGGTAAAAAGAAAAAAGATTACAAAGCAGTGGTAGATATAAATCCATACAGTTTTATTTAGGAGGTAATTATGGCGCTTAGAAATATAATCGAAGAAGGAGATCCGATACTGCGTAAACGATCGCGCAAAGTCGAAGAAGTGAACGACAGGATAAGAATGATACTGGACGATATGGTGGAAACCATGAGAGAAGCAGAAGGCGTAGGTCTGGCCGCTCCTCAGGTAGGTATACTCAGAAGAATGTTCGTAGCAGAGCCGGAGCCCGGCAAAGTATATTATATGATAAATCCTGAGATCACAGATAAAGAGGGTGCGCAGAAAAGCAATGAAGGATGTCTTTCAGTGCCGGGTTATATGGGTATCGTGGAGAGACCTGAAAAAATAAAAATAAAGGGACTTGATTATTACGGAAATATGCAGGAGCATGATTTAGAAGGATTTGAAGCCATAGTGATGTGTCATGAGAACGATCATCTTGATGGAATACTATATACTGACAAGGCGGAAAAAATGTATACTTCCGAAGAGGAATACGAAGAAGACGAAAATTAAGGATCTAATTGAAGACTTTAAGGAGATGAAACAGTGAAAATAGTGTATATGGGAACTCCTGATTTTGCAGTGTCTCCGTTAAGGGCGCTGCATGATGCAGGTCACGATATCGTGTTGGCAATTACACAGCCTGACGCGGTGAGAGATCGCGGAAAGAAAGTCAAATTTTCTCCCGTCAAAGAAGAAGCTCTGAGACTTGGCATAGAAGTGATCCAGCCTGAAAGAATAAAAAATGACAGAGAAGCCATAGACAGGATAAAGTCGGAAAATCCCGATATCATAGCGGTAGCAGCTTTTGGACAGATACTTCCCAAGGAAGTTTTGGATATACCAAAGCTGGGCTGTATAAATGTGCACGCATCTCTGCTGCCGAGATTCAGAGGAGCTTCACCTATACAGAGGGCCATAATGGAAGGTGATGAAAAGACGGGAGTCACGATCATGTATATGGAGGAAGGCCTTGATACAGGAGATATGCTGGCAAAAAAAAGCGTTGAGATAGACCATAAGACGGCAGATGAGCTGCATGATGAGCTGTCAGCAGTAGGAGCGGAGCTTCTTGTAGACACTGTGGGACGGATCAGGGAGATAAAAGCTGTAAAGCAGGATGACAGTATGGCAACGTATGCGCCAATGATATCGAAGGCTGACGGACACATAGATTTTTCACAAAATCCGTATAAAATAGAGAGGATGATAAGAGCTTTCGATTCCTGGCCGGGTACTTATGCTGAAATGAATGGGAAAACCGTGAAATTATGGAAAGCCGAAGCAAAAGATGAAAAAGCGTCTGCTGCGGATGGTACAGTGATAAATGTAGAAGATGGCGGTATATGTATAGCGGCAGGCGGAGGAGTTTTAAAGGTGACGGAAATACAGATGCCGGGCAGAAAAAGAGTAAGCGTGAAGGAATTTTTAAAGGGTAATTCCATTGAAATTGGAACAGTTTTAGGATAAAATACTTTTCAAGGGGTGGTTATTATGTATTTTGGGATGTTTGATCCTACGATAGTGGTCCTAATACCGGCTATTATATTTGCATTGTATGCTCAGTCAAAAGTAAAGCATGCGTACAGCAAATATCTCAGGGTAGGAAACAAAAGAGGCATAACAGGACGACAGGCAGCAAGGATGATACTTGACGCCAATGGACTTGGATATGTGCCGATTGAAATGGTGGCAGGAACTCTTACAGACCATTACGACCCGAAAAACGACGTAATGAGGCTTTCAAGTCAGGTCTATAACGGCACATCTATAGCATCAGTCAGCATTGCGGCTCATGAGTCGGGACACGCAATACAGGATGGTACGGCGTACGGATTTTTAAAATTCAGAAATGCTATAGCACCTGTTGTGAGCATAGTTTCAACAGCATCGTGGCCGCTTTTAATAATCGGCCTGTTTATAATATGGCAGGGGAATTTATCGACTGGCAATTTTATATTCAACCTGGGAGTTATATTTTTTATAACAGTAGTATTGTTTCATACCGTGACACTGCCTGTTGAGATAAATGCAAGCAGAAGAGCGGTAAAACAGCTTCTTGATCTCGGTATTATAGATGCCGGTGAAGTGAGAGGCGCGAAAAAAGTACTGTCGGCGGCAGCGATGACCTATGTTGCGGCATTGGCTACGGCAGTAGCGAATTTGGTAAGGATTTTATTGTTGAGGGGGCGTGATTGATGGACGTAAACAGAAAAACAGCGTATCTGGTATTGTCGGATGTAGAGTCGAAAAAAGCGTATTCAAATCTTGCGATAAACCATCAGGTGATATTGAATAAACCTAATTCCCCCGCTTTCGTAAGAGAGCTGGTGTATGGTGTTTTGGAGCATAAGCTGACATTGGATTATTATATAGATTTGCTTGTAAAGGACGGTATAGAAAGTCTGAAAACACCTGAAATAATTGTAATGAGAATGGGTATGTATCAGATAGGCTATATGGATTCCGTTCCGGAATATGCGGCAGTAAATGAAAGTGTTACGCTTGCAAAACGATACTGCAGGAGCAAAGCCGGTCTGGTAAACGGTGTTTTGCGGGAATACCTCAACAAAAAAATACAGCTCAGACTTCCGGATCGAAGCGATGATGAAGTAAATTATCTCTCGATCAAATATTCCTATGCTCCATGGATAATCGAAATGTGGCTCGAGCACTATAGTGTAAGCTTTGTAGAAAAGCTGATGGAGGCGGGAAATGAGACTCCGCCTATGACCATAAGGCTGAACTGGCTGAGAGTAATGAAGCCTGATCTTATAAAGAAGCTTAGAAGCAGAGGATTTGAGGTCGAAGAGGGATCGCTGTGCCAGAATGCGCTGAACGTTAAAGGCAACGGACTTTTGGATTCGGATATGTATAAACTCGGAATGTTTACTCCTCAGGATGAGAGTTCTATGCTTGTGGCGGAAAAACTTGATCCGAAGCACGGCGACATAGTAATGGATGTCTGTGCTGCTCCTGGAGGAAAAACCACGGCTATTGCAGAAAGAATGAACAATACAGGTAAGATAATAGCTTCCGATATATACAGGAGAAAGCTGGATCTGATAAATAAAGAAGCCGAGAGACTCGGTATAACAAATATAGAGACAAGGTCGTGGGATGCTACGAGAGTCGATTCATCGATGCATCAGAAGGCAGACCGCGTTTTAGTAGATGTTCCGTGTTCAGGACTTGGAGTGATAAGAAGAAAACCTGAGATAAAATACAAAGAGTATGATGCAGATATAGAGCTGCTGCCTAAGAAGCAGCTGGCTATACTTTCTGCTTCAGCATCTTACGTTAAACCTGGCGGAACGCTTTTGTACAGCACATGTACCGTAAATCCTAGAGAAAACGAAAGGGTAGTGGAAAGATTTCTTGATAAAAATCCTTCTTTCAAGAAAATTGAAAGGACCCTTTTGCTTCCTAATGTAAACGGTACAGATGGATTTTTCATATGTGTTATGAAGAAGAATGACAGTCTGATATAGGAGGGAAAGGTCAGAAGCATAATGGTGCAGATAGGGTTTAAATGCGATAAAGGAGTTGTTCGCAAGAACAATGAAGATGCCTGCTTTGTGGTGCCCAGTCATAATGTCTACATCGTTGCAGACGGAGTAGGAGGAAATAATTCCGGAGAGGTTGCCAGCAGAACCGCAGTGAGCGAGATCGCGAAGATGGTAAACGAGTCAAGCCTCAAAGAATATAAAGTGCCGGAGGATATTTTCGGCTTTTTTGCCGGAGTTATACAGACTGCAAATGAGAAGATATACAGGATGGGGATGTCGGCTCCCGAGAACAGAGGAATGGCTACGACAATGGTCGCCTCTTATATAAGGGAAGGCATCGCATATATAGCCAATGTAGGCGACAGCCGGGCATATTTGTTCAGAAACGGTCAGCTGAGACAGATAACGAAGGATCACACGTATGTAAACGAGCTGATCGATAAAGGGGTAATAACAGAGGATGAAGCGGAAAATCACAAGCAAAAAAATGTTATAACCAGGGCTTTGGGAACGGAAAATTCCGCGGAGCCGGATTTCTATAAGGTGAGCCTTAAAAAAGATGATATTTTAATGCTTTGTTCAGACGGACTTTACGGAGAAGTCACGGATGAGATAATGACGGAAATATTGGATTCAGGTAAGAGCATGAATGATGTATGTGCTGATCTCGTCAATGAGGCGATAAGAGCAGGAGGAAGAGACAATATAACGGTTATTTGCTTGAAAATATAATTATTAGGAGGAAGAAATGAGCAATAAGGTACTGGCAGGCAGATATGAGCTGTTCGAAAGGATCGGCGAAGGAGGAATGTCTGTTGTATACAAAGCAAAAGATAAATTGCTGAATCGTTTTGTGGCAATTAAAATTTTAAAACCTGAATTTATAAATGATCATAAATTCATAGACAGCTTCAGGAGAGAATCGCAGGCGGCTGCAAGTCTTTCTCATCCTAATATAGTCAACATATACGATGTTGGACGAGAAGGGAACATACATTACATAGTAATGGAGCTGATAGAAGGAAAAACCTTAAGCGATTACATAAAAGAGCAGGGACCTATGTCTTATCCTAAAGTTATAGCTCTTTCAAAGCAGATAGCTGCGGCGCTTTCTTTCGCGCATAAAAATCATATAATACACAGAGACGTGAAGCCTCACAATGTTATGATAACTCCTAACGGTACGGCGAAGATCACGGACTTTGGTATAGCTAAAGCCGTAAATGCGGCGACGATAGTGGATAATACCGATGGAATAATCGGCTCAGTCCACTATTTTTCACCTGAACAGGCCAGAGGCGGATATGTGGATGAGAAATCCGACATATATTCGCTCGGAATAGTAATGTATGAAATGCTGACAGGCAAAGTGCCGTTTGACGGAGATAATCCGGTAAATATAGCGCTTATGCACATCAACGGAGAGATGGTGCCGCCGTCTAAAATCGTTGACGGTGTCCCACCGGCTCTTGAACATATAATCCTGAAATGTACAGACAAATATCCGGTAAACAGATTTGCCTCGGCAGATGAACTTATAGAAGCACTGAACAATCTGGAATTTGTGGGAAGCGTAGTTGGAAATTCTGTACTCATGGGAAATGGCGAAAGCGGACCTATAGCTGAAACAGATTACGATGACGGCGAAGATTATGATGAAGACGAAAAAGGCAAAAAGAAAAAAGATAAAAAGCCTATGGATAAAAAGAAGAAAATAATAATCATCGTTGCAGCAGCTGTTGCCGCAATAGCCATCGGCGTTATAGTGGCATTTGCCACAGGGCTGATCGGAGGAAGAGAAATAGAGGCCCCGGATTTCACCAACATGACTCTTGAAGAAGCTCAGAATGCGGCAGAAGAATACGATCTTAAGATACGCGAGGGCGATGAAGTGATAAGCGAAGATGTGGAAAAGGGCAGAATAGTATCTCAGGACCCGGCGGCAGGAGAAACGGTCAAGACAGGAAGCGCTATAACTGTAAATATCAGTATAGGACTGGGTGACGGATCGGTGCCTGATGTAGTAGGCATGGATGAGGAGGATGCAAGAGAAGCTCTTGAAGCTGCAGGATTTGAAGTCGGCGAGGTCACTACCGATGAAAGTGACGAAGATGAAGGAACTGTAATAAGACAATCCCCGGGAGGCGGAGAACAAGCTGAAAAGGGAACGACCGTTGATATCGTTGTAAGTGACGGCTCTCAGGCTCAGGCAGTGGTTCCTTATCTCATAGGAAGAACTATCGGGGAAGCACAGACTGCATTATCGAATGCCGGTCTCAGTATGGGATCCATAAGCTATGAATACAGCAGTACATATGCAGAGGGTGAAGTAATGTGGCAGCAGTACGATGCCAATGCCAGACTCGACAGAGGCTCCACTGTAAGAGTACGTGTCAGCAGAGGACCGCAGCCTCAGCAGACGACAGCTCCGTCTGGAGATTCGGGAGACGAGGACAACGAATAGTATGCAGTTTACAGAAGGTTTGATAATCAAAGGTGTCGCCGGGTTTTATTATGTAAAATCCGGCGATGAAGTATACAGATGCAAAGCGAGAGGCATATTCAAACAGCAGAATTTGAAGCCGGCGGTCGGTGATGCTGTTAAAGTTGAGATAATACCGGAGAATGATGACAGCCTGATCACCGAGATCTTTCCGAGAAAAAACAGTTTTATAAGACCTTTTGTCTCAAATGTGGACTGCTTTGCAGTAGTTGCGGCGGCAGCATCGCCTGCGCCGATTTTGTCTGTCATAGATAAATTTCTGGTTATGGCTGAGAAAAGCGGCACAGATATTGTATTATGTGTGAATAAATGCGATCTTATCGAGGACGGCAGATCTGCGGTAAGAAAAAAAGCAGAGGAAAACATAAAAACTCTGAAAAACACATATGGCTCTTTATATCCTGTGATTTTAATGGGAAAGGACGATGAGGGGACAGCTGAATTCAAAAAAACAATAAGCGGGAAAAAAACCGCTTTGGCAGGCCCTTCGGGAGTGGGCAAGTCGACTATTCTCAACAGACTGATCCCTCATGCTCAGGCTGAAACGGGAGATATAAGCCAAAAATCCGGGCGGGGAAAACATACGACAAGACATACGGAACTGTTTACGATAAGTGAGCGCGAAGGCACTATGATATTTGATACGCCGGGATTTACATCCTTTGACATAATGGGAGCGGATGAATATGAGCTGCAGAATTTTTACCCTGACATAGCGAGGTTTGCAGGAGGATGCAAATACGGAGATTGTCGTCATCTGTCAGAGCCGGGATGCAGTGTCAGAAAAGCCCTTGAAGAAGGCAGGATAAGCACCAGCAGATATGAATCGTACAGAAGTCAGCTGGAAGAGATAGCTGATTCAAAAAAATATTGAGAGAGGTAGATGTTATGGTAAAATTGGCGCCATCGATACTTTCGGCGGATTTTTCAAAGCTCGGGGCCGAAGTTGAAAGCGTGCAGCAGGCAGGAGCACACTTTATACATATTGATGTTATGGATGGTCATTTCGTGCCCAATATAAGCTTTGGAAGCACGGTGATGAAAAGTCTTGAGAAAACAGCAAAAATACCTTTTGATGTACATCTGATGATAGAAGATCCTGACAAATATATAGATGATTTTTATACTGAGAATACGGAGTATATAACGGTTCATAAGGAGGCCTGCCCTCATATAGACCGTACGGTACGACATATAAAATCTCTTGGGATGAAAGCCGGAGTGGCAGTAAATCCGGGAACTTCTCTGGCAGAGATCGAATGTGTGGCTGATATAGTGGATATGGTGCTGGTGATGTCTGTAAATCCCGGATTTGGCGGACAGAAATTTATACCCTATACACTGAAGAAAGTAAAAGCGTTAAAAGAAATGAAGGATGCAGGATATGCGGATTTCAAGATAGAGATCGATGGGGGGATCACGCTGGAAAATGTTAAGGATGCAGCAGATGCCGGAGTTGAAATAGTTGTAGCCGGCTCATCGATATTCGGGGCAGAGGACAGAAAAAGCAGGATAGAAGAGTTTTTTGAGACAGTTGGCAGATGACCTTTTTGAGAATTATTTTTAAGACCTTTCAAAGGAGGATGTAGTTATATGAATATTGTTTTGGATGGAATGGGAGGAGACAATGCACCTGCGGAAATAGTGAAAGGCGCTTGTCAGGCAGCAGAGATAATCGATGACGATATATATATAGTGGGGAAAAAAGAAAGCATAGAAAAAGAGCTGAATTCTCTGAATTTCAGAGGAAGCAATGTGCATATAGTCAATGCCGATGAAGTAATAACCATGGAAGACAGTCCGGTAAAAGCTATAAGAAGAAAGAGCAACTCTTCTATGGTTGTCGGACTGAATATGATAAAGGACGGCAAAGGCG
>UQNP01000077.1 GCA_900542385.1 uncultured Eubacterium sp. | reverse complement strand
TTGATTGAAGTACCGGATTTGAATATTCTTACTGAGGCTAATGAAGAGGGAAAGGAAAAGGCTTCTTTTGCAGACGCTATCATGATGGCAAGGGATGCTATAGGGCTTTCTTGTATTTCTGCAGAAGACAGAGGAGAGCCTGTAGCAAAAGCATCTGCTTTAAATGATATCGATTTGAAAAAGGGGACTTTTGCGGAAGACGGAGAAAGTATAGTGTCTCTCGTAGATGTGGATTTACAGGTATATCGAAGACGGCTTGATAATAAAGCCGTGAGAAGGAATGTTACACTCCCAAATTGGCTTAACCAGGAGGCAGAGGCGGCAAATTTGAATGTGTCGAGAGTGTTGCAGGAGGCGTTAATACAAAAGCTGAATGTCCACAGTAAAAACAATACTTAAAAAAATGTTTTCGCTCATTTATTTCATTATTAAAAAAGAGATGAGGTTATATGCAGATATGTCGAAAATGCTTTATTAAAGCAGGCTCATGGTTATGAATATGAAGAAAATAAAACAAAAATAGGAGTGGGAAGAAATGAAAGCACGATATATAGGAGAAAGTTTTGGAGTCGACTCTTTAACTAATGGAAAAATATATACAATATTGGGAGAAGATCATGATATGTATATAGTGATAGACGACAGTGGCGAAGATTATTTATATTCTAAAGAAAACCCTGCTCCTTTAGATGGCAGTAGCAAAGGTGGCAGATGGGAAATAATTGAGGAATGATGAGAAAAAACTTTTAAAGAAATTTTAGAAGAGCAGAGAAGGTCAGAAGGTATTATTCAGGAAATTACGCATACTTATGAAGATTAAATATGAGGGAAATCAGTGTGTTACTCTTTAATAGAAGAATTTGAAGCAGTGGAAGTGTTAATATATATCTGATTTGAGGCAATCCGTTGAGGGTTGTTTTTTATTTAATATAATCAAATCAAATATGAGATCAATATACCATTTCACTCGCTTTTCAGCAAATATATTATGAAAATATACAATTTATACACAAATAAATGCTTTAACAAAATTTTCTGAGATTTTCTGACTAAACAAAGTCTGAAAATATCGCTTAAAACACATGCTTTTGATAAAAACATGGTTTACATAATCTGCACCTATATCTATATCTATATCTATATCTATATCTATATCTATATCTATACTTATGCGGAAAGGGTGCAACCACAACTGAATACTGTGAATACAGGCACGGATTTTCACCGTCTGGAAAACATTTTCTTCATGTGATATAATTTTAATATTGTATTTGATTGAATATGTACAGTATGCGTAGGCTATATGCAAATAAGATCATAGAAAGGGAGCGGATTATATGACGAAAGTAGATATTATATCGGGTTTTTTGGGTGCAGGTAAGACTACATTCATAAAGGAGCTGATATCAAAGGTTTATAAGGAAAGTAAAATAGTGCTTATAGAAAATGAATTCGGAGAGATCGGCATAGATGGGAAATTCATGCAGGACTCAGGAATTGAGGTCACTGAAATGAATTCAGGATGTATATGCTGCACCCTGGTAGGAGATTTTGCCAGAGCGCTGAAACAGGTAGTGGAGCAGTATGATCCGGACAGGATAATTATAGAGCCTTCGGGAGTAGGCAAGCTTTCAGATGTGGCTAAAGCGGTTTCTGATATGAGCGATAAGGCGGGAATAAAAATAGAGAATCTCATAACTGTGGTCGATGGCAGTAAAACTGAGATGTACATGAAAAATTTTGGGGAATTCTTTAATAATCAGATAGAGTATGCGGATACTGTTGTCCTTAGCCGTACGCAGAAGATGGACGAGAAGAAGCTGGCCAAATGCGTGGAAAAGCTCAGGGAGAAAAATGATAGAGCGGCAATAGTAACCACTCCGTGGAATGATTTGTCTGGAGATATGATAAAAGAAGCCTTGAGCAATGGGCATGATTTGAAAGAAGAGATCATGAAGCTGGTAGAAGAGATGGAAATACATGATGATCACCATCACGATTACGGACATCACGGCGACCATGATCACGAACATCACCACAGCCATGATCATCATCACGACCATGATCACAATCATCACCACGCCAATGAGCATGAGCATCACGAACACGATCACCATCATCACCATGATCATGAAGGCCACCACCATGCTGATGAGGTGTTCACGAGCTGGAGTATCGAGACAGTACGCAGGTTTTCGGAGAACGAGCTCAAGGATATACTAAAACTCCTTGAGACAGGCAATGATTTTCGAGAAGTACTTCGCGCTAAAGGCATGGTCCAGCAGGAGGACGGTAAATGGATTGAGTTTGATATGGCTCCGGGAGAGACGGAGACGAGAGACAGAAGAGCTGATTATATCGGACGAGTATGCGTTATAGGGGTTGATCTTGATAAAGAAGCTCTGCAGAAAGTATTCGGGTAGGATTATCCTTTATATATGAAAGCAAGAAAAAATAAATGGTATTTAAAAGGATCATTGAAAGGGAGTTGAAATAATATGGAAAGACCGGTCTATCTGTTTACAGGACTGCTGGACAGCGGCAAATCCACTCTCATACATGAAGTTGCAGGAGAGGAAGGTTTTCTGGAGCCGGGACTTACAATTCTCGTGAGATGCGAAGAAGGCGAGAGGGAATACAGCGAGAAGTTTTTAAGAAAACATTCGATGAAGCTTTTGACGGTTGAAAATCCTGAGGATCTGAACAGAGAGTTTTGGAATGAATGTGAAAAAGAGGATCCGGCGCAGATAATGGTCGAGTATAATGGTATGTGGTCCATGGATAATTTTTTCAACGGCAATATGCCGCCGGAGTGGTTCCTCGGAGGAGTTTATTCCACGGTGAATGCAGAGACTGCGGAGCTGTATATAAACAATATGAGAAAAACTTTCATGGAGCCGCTGAAAGATTCAAACCTCATAATATTCAATCGCTGTGACGACGATACGGATCGTCTGAAATTCAGGAGGAATCTGAAGGCGTTCAATCCTCAGGTGCAGGTCGCGTTCGAGAGAAAAGACGGAACTATGTTCCAGAATGAGGCAGAAGAAATGCCTTTTGATTACAGCGGAAGCAAAGTCGTGATCGATGATATGGACTACGGACTCTGGTATCTTGATGCGATGGATCATCCTGAAAGATATATGGACAAGGAAATAGAGTTCACAGCAAAATACTGTGCCAGCGCAGAGTCGGGCAGTAAATACTTCGTTCCGGGAAGGCATATCATGACCTGCTGCGAAGAGGATATACAATTCCTCGGATTCGTATGCTATTTTGAAGGAAATATCGATTTCAAACATGAGGATTGGATAAGGGTAAATGTGAAATTTGACTACAGATACTGCGATATGTACGGTGAAGAAGGGCCTGTGCTGAAGCTGTTGTCCATATCGGAAGGAAACAAACCGGAGCCTGAGCTGGTGACGTTCACATGATACAGATGAAAGGAGATTGAAACAGAGATATGAAAAGAAAAAACGCATGGGAAAAATACGATGATAAAGGCAAAGCAGATGTGTTTGAATTCTGCGAAGGGTACAGAAAATTTATAAGCAGCTGTAAGACGGAAAGAGAGTGTATCGAAGAATTTTCAGCAAAGGCTGAAAATCATGGATACAGAAGACTGGATGAAGTGATTTCCGAAGGTAAAAAACTCAAGCCGGGAGATAAAGTTTATGCCGTAAACATGAATAAAATGATGGCGATATTCCACATAGGCGAAGATCTGTTTGACGGAGGTATGAATATTCTGGGGGCGCATATAGATTCGCCACGTCTTGATTTGAAGCAGAATCCGCTTTATGAAGATGAGAATATGGCTTTGATGGAAACTCATTATTACGGAGGAGTGAAAAAGTATCAGTGGGTAGCAATGCCTATGGCGCTTCATGGGGTGGTAGTCAAAAAAGACGGAAGTTCTGTTAAGGTAAGCATGGGAGAATCCTTTGACGAGCCGGTAACAGGAGTATCTGACTTGCTGATACATCTCGCATCGGCGCAGCTTCAGAAAAGAGGAGATAAAGTGGTAGAGGGAGAGGATCTGAATCTTCTCGTAGGAAGTATGCCGCTTAAAGGAGAGGAGAGCGAGCCGGTAAAGGCGAATATACTGAGTATACTCAAAGAAAAATACGGAATGGAAGAAAGCGATTTTCATTCAGCAGAGTTTGAAGCAGTACCGGCGGGACCTGCGCGTGATTACGGCTTTGACAGCAGTATGATAATCGGCTATGGACAGGATGACAGAGTATGCGCCTATCCTTCGGCAGAGGCAATATTTGCGCTGGACAATACGAAAAAGACGTGCGTATGTCTCCTCGTTGACAAGGAAGAGATAGGAAGCGTGGGAGCGACGGGTATGCACTCCAGATTCTTTGAAAATACGGTGGCGGAAGTCATGAACTGTGCCGGATGCTACAGTGAACTTGCTTTAAGAAGAACTATGAGCAGGTCGAGAGTTTTATCTTCCGATGTAAGTGCGGCATTCGATTCCAACTATCCATCGGTTATGGAGAAGAACAACTGCGCGTATTTCGGCGGAGGACTTACTTTTAATAAGTATACCGGTTCAAGAGGAAAATCAGGCTCAAACGATGCAAACCCTGAATACATAGCAAAATTGAGAAAGATTCTCGACGACAAAGAGATAAGATATCAGACATCGGAGCTTGGAAAGGTCGACAGAGGCGGCGGCGGTACTATCGCTTATATACTTGCCAACTACGGTATGGAGGTTATCGACAGCGGCATAGCTGTTCAGAATATGCACGCTCCTTATGAAGTATCAAGCAAGGTGGATATATACGAAGCAAGACTTGCATATGAGACATTCCTCAGAAATATGGAATAAATGGAGACCCGAAGTGTAAAAACAAAAGATGGATACAGCAGACATAACAGGCCGCACGCAGCATATATGCGTGCGGCTTTATAATGATGAATTTCTCATATGGCTTTAAAATAGTTTATATGCAAATATACAGACGGACTTCCGCATAATATAAGTGCATGGAGGTGAAGGTTTTGAAAAAGGTAAAGCTGTTCATCATAGCTGCGGCGTTTTTGGTATCTGCTGCGGGAACGATGCTACATTTCGCATATGAGAATATAGGCGGGACTTTCTGGGCTGTAATCGGAGCAGTCAACGAGAGCACCTGGGAGCATTTGAAACTGATATTCTGGCCGGCTTTTGCGGCAGGATTCCTCGAATACATGATATACGGGAAAAATTACAGAGGATTTATAAGTGTTAAAGGGATATCTGTCTTCATAGGAATGGCTGCGATAATAGTTTTATTCTATACATATACAGGTGTGCTGGGATTTCACGTGGTGGCGGCAGATATCGCTATATTCTATATAAGTGCAGCATGTTCTTATTTATTCGTGTACATGGCGTTGAAGCGAGAGAAGAACGAAAGATTCTCTGCATTTTCAGATGTATTTATCGCGGAAGCCGTAACAGGGGCGGCATTGCTTTTCGTGATCTTTACATTCAATGCTCCGGATATAGCACTGTTTCAGGATCCGGTGACCGGCGGCAGAGGATTATAAAGTGTTTACAGTACAAGCGGCAGAAGATATAATATAGTTTTGATAATGTATTGAGTTTTGGAAGGTGAAAAAGTGATAGGAACATTGGTGAACATGGGAACTATAGTTGCCGGCAGCCTCATAGGCGGAATGGTGAAAAAAGTTTTGAAGGAAGAATACAGTCAGGGACTTTTCATTGCTATGGGTCTTGCGGCTTTCGGGCTCGGGATAAACACTGTAGTCCAGAATATGCCGGACAGCAATTATCCGGTATTGTTCATAGCAAGTCTTGCGCTGGGCACGCTTACAGGGACTGTACTTAAGATCGATGAACGTGTGAACAATCTGACGTCGAAGCAGAAGGACGGCGGAAAGCTGTGGCAGGGAATAGTTACAGGCTCGCTTATATTCTGCGTAGGGACATTGTCTATACTCGGTCCTGTTCAAAGCGCGCTTTATCATGATCATACATTTTTATTTACAAACGCTATGCTGGACTTTGTAACATCCATGGTATTTGCATCGACATACGGTATCGGCATGGTACTGGCGGCGGGGATACTTTTTCTCTGGCAGGGAAGTATATACGGGATCACGATGCTTTTAGGAGATTTTATAACAGATAATATGATGACGGAACTGTCGATAGTCGGAGGATTTCTCATATTGAGTTCAGGTCTTGCGATCCTTAATATAAAGGACTGTAAGACGCTTAACATGATCCCTGCATTGGTAGTTCCTGTGATTTGGTGCGCTATTATGGGATAGTGATGATAAAAATTCAGATAGGATGACCGATATGACAGAAAAAAATATTGTAAAAGATCAAAGAATACTGGCATTCCTGATGGAGCATGCAGAAAAGGATGCCGTGTCGTTTCATATGCCCGGACATAAGGGGAGGGAAATATATGAAAAATACGGATACGGCGGATTCCTCAACAGAGCGGTGGATTGTGACATCACAGAAATAGACGGTGCGGACAATCTGTTCAAATCTGAAGGAATAATAAGGAACACAGAGATAAAATACAAGGATATATACGGTGTAAAGGATTCTCATCTTTTGATAAACGGTACAAGCGGAGGTATCATAGCTGCCGTTTTGTCGTGTGTGAATCCGGGAGGAAAGCTGATAATGGCGAGAAATTGTCATAAATCGGTTTTCAATGCAGTGCGTTTAGGAGGGATAACGCCTGTGTATGTATATCCGGGAATAATAGATGAATACGGGATAGCCGGACCGATCAGAGCAGAAGACATAAGCCGTCTGATGGATGAAGAGCCTGAGGCAAAGACTGTGATCCTGCCAAGCCCTGATTACTATGGAGTGTGCAGCGATATAAAAAAGATCGCGGACACCGTGCACAGGAAAGGCGGAATATTCATAGTAGACCAGGCGCACGGAGCACACCTTAAATTCATGGAGAAGGCGCCTGTTTCGGCAGAGACAGCAGGAGCAGATCTTATCATAAACAGCACGCATAAGACCCTTGCTTCTTTTACACAGAGCGCAGTTTTAAATGTAAATTCAGAAAGAGTGGATGGGGATATATTGAAGGACAGGTTGCAAATGATAGAAAGCTCAAGCCCTTCGTATATACTTATGGCCTCGTTGGATATAAATGCGGAAATAATCGAAAAGCACGGAAATGAGCTGTTTGGTCAGTGGCAGTATAATATGGAATATTTTTACCGCGCGGCATCTGAAATAGAAGGCTTGAAAATCATCGATATGCCTGAAATCATGGATAGCACGAAAATCAATATGGATATGAGTGCATACGCACTTTCAGGTGCAGAACTTGAAAGAAAACTCATAGAAAAAAATATTTTTCCGGAGCTGGCCTGCGGGGATCTGCTAATGTGTATGACTGGAATAGGGAATACGAAGCAGGATATGGACAGACTTTTGGAAGCATTGGCGGACATTGCCGAAGAATATAAGCCTCATTATAAGGCAAAGGAGATCAGGCGGAAGGAAAATATCAATAAAGTATGGACAAAAGTCAGAAAAAAAGCTTCCGGGAGCACCGCCGGAGAGAAGTGCCTGATCGACATCGATGAATGCTGCGGTATGGTGTGCGGAGCTTCTGTAATACCGTATCCGCCGGGGATCCCTCTTGTGTGTCCGGGAGAGATCATAGAGAGTGACGATATTGAATTCATAAAGAGGTTGAGAAACTTAAGATATGATGTAATAGGGCTGACTGAGGATGAAAAAATCACAGTTATCTGCTGAACAGGGGAGATAACTGTGATTTTCAGTTATATTATTTCGCCTTCTATGCTGATGGTGACCACATCGAGAGGTATATCCTTTCCGCTACTTTCAACAGCTTTTCTGACTGCAAATTCAAGACCGCCGCAGCATGGCACGATCATTCTCGTAACAGTTACTGAAGAGATATCGTTGGACCTTATTATTTCCGCAAGCTTTTCTGAATAATCAACCATATCAAGCTTTGGGCATCCTGTCAGGACTATTCTGTTTTTGATAAAATCCTCATGGAAATCTGCATAGGAGAAAGCTGTGCAGTCTGCGGCGATCAGAAGATCTGCACCGTTAAAATATGGAGCATTGACAGGTGCAAGCTTTATCTGAACGGGCCAGTTTGATAAAGCGTTATTTGTCCGCATTTCCGCAGGGGCGCTGTGTGCACATGGGGAAACTTCTCTTTCTTCAAAAGAGATAGCTCCCGTAGGACATACAGGCAGACAGTCTCCGAGTCCGTCGCAGTGATCTTCGTTTAAAAGTTTTGCTTTGCCATCTACTATACCTATAGCTCCTTCATGGCAGGCATCGGCGCATAGAGCGCAGCCATTGCATTTTTCTTCGTCTATTTTTATTAT
>UQNP01000076.1 GCA_900542385.1 uncultured Eubacterium sp. | reverse complement strand
GCAGTGCTGATAATTTTTCTATTTTTTAACACCGTTTATTTCCCACAAAACAGCTTTGATAAAACGCTTTGAAAATCATACGATTTTATGTTACAATTTATCCAATGACAATATTGTGCTATTTTAAACAAATATCTTGCTAACATAGGAGGCGGCTTATGGAACTGAACTGCCTGGAATTATTTATGAAAACTCTGAGCGGGATCAACATCAATACAGTCATTTTCAGAAAGGACTGCTCAAATCTGGAGCTTGTAGACAACAGATTCCGGATGCATCTCTATGAGAATTATCCCTACGGCAGCACACTCAGCCTCAGCAGCCAGAAGATCAAGAAGAATACTCTTGTCTGTAAGACGGATGAATTTTCCCACACGTATTTTTTTCTGAGGATCCCGGAAGAATTTCTCTCAGAGGAAGACACTGATTTTATGTCCATCGGACCTTTCTTATCTAGACGCAAAAGCCACGGCGAGATCTACCAGATCATGCAGGACAATGCTCTGCCGGAACGTCTGCTGAACGACGTTTCCGCCTTCTATGACTCGATCCCGGTCGTCGACAATCTGCCGGCCTTTCAGAACGTCATCCTGCAGCTTGCCGCCGGACTGTTTGGAACAGAATACCATTTTGATTATCTGCCCGAGGACAGTGTCCTCTTTCTCGGCAGCGGCAAAATATATAATACAGTAAAAGACAATCCGCAGATGGCAAGGGACAGCATTGCGGAAAGATATGAGGTGGAAAATGAACTGATGGCCGCAATCTCAGCCGGCGATTATGACAGAGCGCACGAACTCCACGGGAGGTTCATCAAATACCATATACGCCCACGCGCAAAAAGTCCGCTCCGGAACCAGCAGCATCTGTCCATTATCCTGAATACGCTCTGCCGCAAAGCAGCAGAAGCCGGCGGAGTTCACCCGCTCTATATCGACGACCTCTCCACACGGTTCGCCGTCCTGATCAACGAGGTCAATTCCCTGACCGGCATCAGCGCACTCCCCGGAGAGATGATCCACAAGTACTGTCTGCTTGTAAAAAATCATGCCATGAAGGGATATTCAGCTGTGACAAAGGAGATCATCTCATACATTGATTTTCATTACACGGAGGACCTGAACCTCAACTTCTTTGCCAAGATGTTCAATATCTCCAAGACATACCTGTCCAATCTCTTCCGCAAAGAGACGGGCAGCACGCTCACAGAATTTATCCATCAGGTCAGGATGCGCAAGGCGATCACGCTGATCAATTCGTCGGCCCTCCCGATCACTGCGATCGCGACAGCCTGCGGATATAACGATATCAATTATTTCATCCGCATATTCAAGCGGACCTACGGGCTGTCGCCCAAACAGTACCAGAAGACGATCATGCACACGGGGCACTGAGCGGCTGCAGATATCGATCTTTTTCGGGCTGTCATAGTATCATTTTCTATTAAGAGTGTATTGGAAAGAAGGATGTGACCATGAACACAAGACCTGTTTTTCACGGAAGCGACATAGAAAAAATCTGCGAATATTATCATCTGGACAAAGAAGACATCGTTAATTTCGGGGCTAATGTCAATCCTCTCGGGCTGTCTGAAACTGTTAAAAACACCATTGCCTCTCATCTGGATCTTCTCTCTTCCTATCCCGACCGGGATTATACCTCACTGAGGGAGACCATCTCCGGATACTGCGGCATCCCGGCTGATTTCATCCTGCCGGGGAACGGCTCCAGCGAGCTCATCTCGCTCCTCATCGAGGCTCGGGCGCCGAAGCATACTCTCATCCTTGGGCCCACCTATTCTGAGTATTCCAGAGAGCTCGCCTTCTCCGGGAGCACGCAGGAATACTATCATCTGCGGGAGGACAGGAATTTTGAGCTTGATGTGGAGGATCTCTGCCGTGCCCTCGAAGAAGGCGGCTATGACTTTCTCATCCTCTGCAACCCGAACAATCCAACTTCCTCCGCCGTAATGCAGGAAGACCTGCGCAGTCTGCTCAGCTTCTGCGCTAAAAGCGATATTTTTGTCATGATCGACGAGACCTATGTGGAGTTCGCCCCAGACGTAAACGCCGTGACCGCGGTGCCGCTGGCAAAAGGGTTTTCCAATCTGATGGTCCTCCGCGGCGTGTCCAAATTCTTCGCCGCGCCCGGGATGCTGTAAATTCCAGTAAAAGGGGGCATATGCTCCGCACCAACGGTGCGCTCAGTCCATTTTAAACGGTGCGGAGCATCATCCCTCTGATGACAGATGCTTATTTCTCAGCTTCGCGCATACTGATACCATTCATTTCAAGCCGATAGCTATGTCGCTTATCAGTAATACGGGCAAGACATGCATCCGCATAAGTATGTTCCCTGAACAGATCAAACCATGACTTGATCGGAAACTGTGAAATGATGATTGTGGACCTGCGTCCATCCCGTCCATCGATTACTTCGAAGAGATCACGGCATTTATCCAGATCCAGCTCCATGAGACCAAAGTCATCAATCGCAAGCAGATCAAGTTTGGACAGCGCGGTAACGTATTCCAGATAGGTTGACTTCAGTCTGGCCTGCTCCAGTTCAAGCATGAGCGTGTTTGCACGGATATATCGCACCGTCTTCAGCTGGCGAAGAGCAGAGATACACAAGGCATTGCTTAGATGTGTTTTCCCGCTGCTTGTCATCCCGGTAATCAGGAGATTCTTTCCTTCATCAATCCAATGGCAGGTTGCCAGCCGCTCAATTGCATCTGTGTCCAGTTTTCTTGCAGGATCATAAATGGTTTCATCCAGATCAGCATCCGGATAGCGCAGATGTGCCTGTTTCAGATAGCGTTTAAACTTTTTGTCGTATCGTATCTGCCATTCATGGTTTACGATCTCCGTGAACCGTTCAATGAAGGGCGCCAGATCGGCATTCGGATCCAGCATCTGGCTTTCAAATGCATCTGCCATTCCGGACATCCTCAGGGAACGCAGGCGTTCACAGATCAGGAGTTCCTCGTGAGTAAGGGAAAGATTTTCATTCATTGATAGCAGTCCCTCCCTCTGATGTTTTCATGTTCCGGAAGATGCCCGGCTGCTCTGTTTCCTGTCGGTTCGTGGTTAACCAGACGGCTAATGGCTTTCTTGAAGTAAGTGTACTTGCATGCAGATGCATCAATACAAATCTGAGCCGCTTCCGCTGCGATATGACGCGGGACATCATTGCACATATGCAGAATGCCCTTGCAGCTGTTGTATGCCTGCTCTTCATGCTTGACACTGCGGAGAATACGATCAATGAGCGTAACCATGGACTCTCCATAAACGGATGCCCATCTGCAGTAATACGCCCCGTCATGTGCATTCAGCTCCTTGTAATACAGGTGTTCCGGAGGCATATGACTGTCGTCTGTGATATAACGCGGAAAATCCTTATAGGAGCGTACATGCTTACACAAAAGCCTATTATTCTCATCACAGATCCTTATCTCACTCATTGTAGCTTTGAGCATTGCAGGTTTTCCGTGATACGTATACAATACAGAGTAATAGTGGCCGTCATATTCAAGGTGGTAATTATCTGGTATACGCAGAAAATATTTATAATCACAAGTCGTAAAGCTGCCCGATGGAAGAGGCTTCATTTTTGGCTTGTCGTAGGTCTGGAAGGCATACTCCCGTGTCCTGCGGATATCATTTTTATTCCGGAAATCCGCTTGATTGATTGCCGCTATTATCTTTTGGGTTTCTTTGTTCAGGGAATCGAGACTTGTAAATATGTTTTCTTTTAAGCGCTCGATTAAATGTGTCTCCAAAAAACGGACGTGGTTTTCTATCGTCGGTTTCCCTTTCGGCTTGCGCGGCGGTGGAGGCAGCACAATCGTATTGTAGAAATCCTCCAGATCTGAAAAAGCCGAATTCAGGATCAATTCGTCCTTTGAGTGTTTAGAAATCGCGGTCTTCAGGTTGTCTGGAACAAGATACTTCGGAACAGCCCCATAGTATTCCAGTGCGTGGACAACGCCGGTAATAAAACTTGGCAGCTTCTCGTCAAGGAATACTTCTGCATATACACGGCTGCTGAAGCCAAGTGTCGTAGCAAACACATGAACTTTGTGTATCTCGCCGGTTGCAGGATCCGTCAGCAGTTCAGGCTGGTCGCCGACCCAGTCAATATACATCCGCTCTCCTGGGATTCGTTCGACTGGCATAGATACGGAATCCTGTCCGAAATTTTCTCTCAGAAAATCTCGATAGAGCTTGTAGAACTGTGACAGTTGATAGCCATTCGGATGCTCTTTCTTGTATTCCAACCACTGGAATGCAAGATCAGGAGTCTCCATCGCCATCATACGCTGATGGATTTGAAAGAAATCTGGCAATTCCTTTTCAGCACGGCGGAGATTCTCTGGCGGATAGAAAGCCTCCTCGACTTTCTTCGGCGGCATTGCTTTCAACTCCTCCAGGGAAAGCCCCAGTTCATGAAAGCGGTTCATAATAAGTGTTACGGTACTGTTTCCTATGTTGTACCGCTTCTTGGTAGTGCGGTATCCAATACCGCTCTGACGTAATTCAATCACGCCAATGATGGTTGAGTATTTTTGCATTTGGTGCTCCTTTCTCAATTTGTAATGAACGAGTTTCATTGTTCATTATAAAAGAAAGCGCACCGTTTAGAATGGAATCAGCGCACCGCTATTTCAGAATAGGTGCACCGCTAATTCTGGAATGGACGCACCAATCGACTGGAATTTGCACGGGATGCGCCTTGGCTACGGGATCACCGGCAATACGGATTTTCTCCGGATAATGAAGGAAAAGCAGATCCCCTGGTCGCTGAACAGCATCGGTGCATTCGCGGGAGAGCAGATGCTCAAAGACAGCAGCTATATCGAAAAGACACGCTCGCTCATCCTATCTGAGCGCAGCCGCATGTACAGCGCATTGAGCGAAATGACGGGGTGCAGGGTATACACCCCTTACGCAAACTTCATTCTGCTCCGGATCACAAAGACCGGGCTCACCTCCTATGATGTGTTCGAAAACTGCATAAAAAAAGGGCTCATGATACGCGACTGCTCCTCCTTCCAGTGCCTGGACGGAGAATACGTCCGCTTCTGTATCATGATGCCCGATGATAATACAAGACTCCTTGATGCCCTCCATTCAGAATTTTCTGAACGCGGCATCTGAAGCTCTATCTGAAACTGTCAGCGGAGCAGCGTCTGCTCCGCTGAAAATGTCCTGGTCCTACTGCAGACCGAATGCTGCGAGCTGCATATCTGTGTTAAACGCCAGCGTATATGTGATGTCCTGATTCTCATAGGCAACCACCATCTGTACGACTGCCGCCTTTACATTCCTCTGATGCATTTCCGCTGTGCTGATCTCTTCTATCGACTGGAACTCGCCCCAGTCTGAACCGATCTGTTCCTTCGCCTCATCCATCTTCTCTTTCGTCATATTGGACCTGACTTCCTCGACCGTCATCTCCTGCAGGCTGTCGTAATCCTCTGCATTTAACAGCTGCACGACTTCCTCTGCCTTTGCCTTTACTTCCTCCGCGTCAAAAAGGTCGCTGCTCTCCAGAGAGCTGTTCTTCGGGAGCGCCCACCAGCATGCGATCGACACGACGAGAAGAACGACTGCGGCCGTGATGAACCGGCGCATGCGCTTCTGCTTTTTCTCCGCCGTTGTAAATGGATCGGTTGTGGTCTGTTTCTGCTTTTTCTTCAATGTAGTATGCCTCCGTGTTTGTATTTTGGGAATTAAGTTATTGTGTATATAATACCATTTTACGGGAGTAAAGTCAGCAGGAGATTTTGTTATTATGAAAAACTTCCAAGGATTTCTCTGCCTCTATCATATAAACATCTCCGGATTCCATACGAGCCCGACCGGCTTGACCATGAGCTGGATCCGCTCCGCGATCTCATTTTTACCAAACTGCGCGCAGGCCTTAAACGGCAGGTCATTATCC
Organism: uncultured Eubacterium sp.; assembly: GCA_900542385.1. Taxonomy (GTDB): domain Bacteria; phylum Bacillota; class Clostridia; order Peptostreptococcales; family Anaerovoracaceae; genus Lentihominibacter; species Lentihominibacter excrementavium. The sequence goes on along the minus strand of UQNP01000076.1, from coordinate 2,485 downwards.
ACAATGAATTTCTTGAATTTCGGATTATTCCGGTAAGCCAGCTCACCGAGCGATTCCGTGTAAATGTTGCCCTCATTGGAGCAGTATTTCGCCAGTTTATATTCATACTTCGCATCATTCAGACTGGCGTTAATGCTCTTGTGCAGGAGAAGCAGGGCGCCTACGCTGTTTCTCCACCTGCGAAATTCCTCCTGATCGGCATATTCATCGGTGAACCATTCATAATGGTCTGTAATGATGTGCTCAATCTCAAAAGGGTTCTTTGTCCGTGTATTCATGTAGTTGCAATAGTTCGATGCCACACCGGTTTGTTCTTCAATATATCCAGTGATCCGGGCAAGAATGTTCTTGATGTTCCGCCACAGCATTCCGCTTTTGAAACAATGCCGACAGCATTCGCAGCTTCTAGCCGATTCTTGGATAATCCTGTAACGCTTTATCCCCCATAGTCTTGTCACGGTCAATACCGCTCTTCAGATTTGACCATTTTCTCACACTGTTTTTCCAGATACTTTGCCATTCCCTCTCATTCGCCATCGCATCAAACACAGGCTCAAGGAAAGTCTGGATTTCTGCAATGACGAATGAAAACTCAAGCATATTATCTTTTATGGTTTTCAAAAAGAATTTCCACCGTTTTTGCATATCCTCATCTTCCGCGAGTGCAGCAATACGCTTAAAGCTGTCTTTCACATAGGGCGTACCACGACGCTGCAAAGTTTCAAAGATAGCAGCCTGCAATTTTGCGCCTTCAAAATCGAATGTCCTGGAAAGATAATAAATATCGTAAAAGTCTTTCATTCTGCCTGTGAGTTCAAAGCGTTGCAGAATAGCGTCGAATTTTTCGGCTATAGTGCTTTCCAGGGAATAGGTTTTGATGACCGGAGCTTCAAAGTCTGGGAGCTGCGTGTTGATTTTACGCTGTTCGGCCTTTGGCACAATAACATCTCCAACTCCTATATCCACATTAAAAGGTACTCGTACATTCTTTATCTGTCCGATAATCTGTGTGCTGATACCGTGATACTTTCTCTGCGGAGAAATCTCCTCAAAGCCTTTAGCCGTCATCTTAACATAGTCGTTGCCTGTCGGTGTGTCAATAATTTTGCATATCAAATTTTTAACATCGTCTATGGAATTAGAGTATCCGCGAAGCAGAAAATCAACATCAATCGTGGCTCGGCTTTCAAAATTTGTAAGAGTGTAGATAAACAATCCGCCTTTTAATATAAGAAAATCATCATATCCAGATTTCGAAAGTTTTCTTAAAAATTCCTCTTGCATAAACAGCTGCAGGCACTGCTGATAACTGATACCAGACGCCTTTGCTTTATTTCTGAGTTTTGCCAGAACAGACGCTGCTATATCTGCCATTACAACCACACTCCTATCAATTCCTTAACTTTTTTTTGTACACGCAAAACTTTCGCATACTCCATAAGATTCGGTATATTCTTTTTCGTGTCTTTTACATAGCCCTGCACCGCTTTATTAAAAATCTCCTTATCCATCTTGTTCATATTGCGCAGCACATCGCAAATTGTACGGTCACGATCATAAATACGGACTTCGTGACAGTCAATTTCACCTTTGGTTTCGCCCAGGGTAACCAGCTCTGATTCAACACGATATGCTTTTATAAACGGATAGTCTATTTTGGTTCGCCGCTTAGAGACATTTTTATCTATTGCAAAGCTCCATTCTACAGGATTTCTATCACTGTATCTATAATAGAAAAGGGCGGTCTCCATACAAAGTACTGCATCAGGAAACAATCGATTAATAATGACAACTTCGCTTTCTCCGCAATCCTGCACCCAGTGATAGTAACCTCGCCTGACTCTTTCAATCAATCCTCCATCTAAAAGTTGTTTTATATCTGCATAGTATAACTTTGATGCTGTAAGTTCCGCAGTAGTCATAACATAATCATGGCTGCTAAACAATATTCTCAAAGTCTCAATATCTTTCTTCTGAAACATATCTTCACCTCTATTTAATTGCCCTTAATCAAACCAACAATTGGGTAGTTTACTATATTGTATTCAACTTTTCTCTTTAAGTCAACAATATGAAAGTGAACCCTTTTAATTGTATCAATTGGGTAGTTTAATAGAACATCTACAATCTGCTTTTTACTCATATAAAACAAAAGCGTATCACTATCTCTAATGATACACCTTTGTTTTAAGCTTCAGCTCTTTCCCTTATGAATCACTTATCTTCACGGCGATTAATAGAGCACATTTTATGTATGGCAGGCAAAATGCAGGCAATGTCTACCTCCAGATTTTCCTTGAACATTGCCGCCCAATATGCTATATTGTGAATAGAAAAGGAACAACCGCCCACAAGGGGTTGACCTCGTTAAATTAGTTGATAGAAAAACCACCTCATCACTCGGTCAAAGTTTCGGGGTGGTTTTTCTATGCCTTAAAACATTACTTCAAGTTCGCAAAAACGAATGTCAGCAATGCCAGAATGA
>UQNP01000075.1 GCA_900542385.1 uncultured Eubacterium sp. | reverse complement strand
GACGCAGGACAACTTCTGAAGCCTCCTTATCGCTTTTAGGTATACCTATATTCGAAACATCGATTTTAAGCACCTGCTTTTTACAGTTCTTGAGCATAGATATATTTTTGCCGTAATCCTTTTTCTTAAAAATGCTTCTGAAGTTGGAATCAGCTATTATCTGCAGCTCAGCTTCTTTGAATTCCTCTATGATCTCTACATAAAATTTTTCGATTTTTTCAACAAGCTGTTTCTTATAATCCATATACGGTCTCCTTTTTCATATATCTTTTTATTATACTCTATTTGAATCTCCAAGTCACTTAAAACTAAGTACTGTTTTCATGAAAACATCAAATTATTACAAAAGTCTCCCTAATACTTTATACGTATCTTCAGTGGAAAATCCCCTGGAGATTAGTCTTCTTCCCACTTTTGCCTGAAGCTTGCGTTTTTCCCCGTAATCGAGGCTTTCAATATCTATACCGGAAACGGCCTCTTCAGCTATCTTCATGGCAGCTTCAAACTCATCGGGAGTATCTTCAAGCTTTTCGAAAGCGTTTTGTATGATATCTTCTGAAACACCCCGTTCTGCCAGCTCTCTTTTTATCCTCAGATTTCCCCGGCCCTTTTCAAATCCAAGTTCAAAATACATGATACTGTAGCTGAGATCATCTATGTAGCTGTATTCCTCAAGTTCTTTTAAAACAGGCAGTATCTCATCCTCTGAAAAGCCCTTTTCCTTTAAATATCTTTCCACCTGTTTTCTGGTCCTCGGCTTAATATTGAGATAATAAAGCGCTCTTTCCCTAACATCCATAAAAACAATCTCCCGCTGCCGCAAATACGCATTTTTCTCCCATCTTTTCTCTTATTATCTCTGCGCCCCGTCTGCCTGTACAGTGAAGCGGCATGACATTCTCTATATCTTCTTCATAAAGCATATCTGCTGTTTTTATCATTTCTTCTTCCGTCGCCCTTACAAGGTGCATACCGCCTGCAAACAACAGGACCTTTTCTCCTGGAAACAGGCTTTTACCCGTTTTGACTGCAGAAGACGCCCCTCTGTGGCTGCATCCGGAAAAGATGTATATGCCTTTGTCTTCTTTCACGATGAGACACTGTTCATGAGACATATCGTCTTCCACCATATTCCCTGTTTCATCCTTGTAGTAAAACTTTTCGGTGAACGTGAAATCCCGTCCCATTTTTATGCTCCCGCTAATCCATATATTCTCTGCTATTTCCGTGGGTTCATCTGTATATATGATACGCTTTTCCAGCTCTTTTTCTTCCTCTTCAGTCCATCGTATGCCGGAAGTCACACTTCCGAAAGCTCCGTCACGCCATACATAGGATCTGCGGAACGCATTTTTGTGTATATAAAGCCTGGCTTTATGATTTATCTCACAAAATTCAGGAAATCCTCCGGTGTGATCATAATGCCCGTGACTTGCAACAGCATAATCTATTTTCTTCAGATCCACATCCATTTTAGCTGCATTCTGTACAAATTTTTCTGAAGCACCGCTGTCGAACAATATTCTTCTGCCATTGGTCTTTATATAGATAGAAAGACCGTGCTCTTCATCTATTCCATCTTTTTCACTTCTGTCATCAATAAGTATTTTAAAATCCATAACAATCCCTCACAACTCGTCTTGATCACTGATCTTTCCGCAGCAGGATAGATACATGCCGTTCCCTATCTGAAAATCAAAAAATTCCACGTCCTCACGCTCTATTACAGATATTCCGGCTATAATATCCTTTATGCCGTTTCCGGTATATTTCGAGTAGGCTTCTTTCCTCGTCCACAGTTCAAAAAAGCCTTTGCTTCCTCTTTTTTGAATATACTTCTTTTCTCTTTCCGTAAAATACCTTCCTGCTATTTTATTCGGATCGATTCTCCGCTCTTCCTGTATATCTACGCCCACAGGTCTGTCGCTCACAAGACATGCAAAATATATCCCGCTGTGACTTGCCGAAATAAAAAGCCCCGGCACATCTGTAAAAGGTTTGCCGTTTTTATTTCTTATAATACTGACACCCTTTTTCCCGTACTCTTCCAGTACAGATATGACAAGCCTGTCAGTCAGCTCACTTCCCTTTAAATCAGGAAAGAATTCCTTATAATTTTCCAAGATATATAATTCCATACTAAATAATCATTATCAAAACGGCGGAACATAAGTACCGCCGTTTTTTAATTTATTAAACTCAATTCAAAACTCAATCTTCCTGATCAGCTTTATTTTCTTCGCTTTCTTCAAGCCTCTTTAAAATACGCTTGTACCCCTCTGAGCCGTAAACAAGACATTTGTTTACCCTGCTTATAGTTGCCGTCGAGGCTTTGGTTATATCCTCTATCTCATTGTATGTCTTATCCTCAGAAAGCAGTTTGGCTACCTGAAGCCTCTGAGCGATCGCATGTATCTCATTTACTGTGCATATATCTTCAAAAAATCTGTAACAGTCCTCTTCGTTCTCCAAAAGCAGCACTGCTTTAAAAAGTTCATCTATATCATCTCTTTTGAATTTTGATTCGTATGCCATATCTGCTCCTTTCACTCTCAAAGGCTACCGATTAAAACCTCATTTCCCCTGCTTATGTTAAATTATATCATCGGTAAATTTCACCGTCAAGGAATACTTTAGTGCTATAAAGCGCTGTCCTGCATACGCATCATTATTTCAATCTCTTAAAACAAGCTCAGCGCCTCATCAAGCTGCTCATCGCCGGAAGTCGCTTCGTTATCTTCTACTTCGTGATCAGGGGTTACTCCTTTATCCTGTATTTCATCACCATCAGGTGAAAAATACTGCATTATCGTAAGCTTAAGAGCAGAGCCGTCCTTAAGTTCCATCGTCGACTGTATAACGCCCTTTCCAAAAGTTTTCTGTCCCACGATATCGTATCCGTTGTCCTGCAATGCAGCCGCCAGGATCTCCGAACAGCTGGCACTGTTTTCGTTTGTAAGGACTACTGTTTTAAGAGATGTTTTTCCGTCTTCTGACTTGTACTCCGTCCTCTCTCCGTTCTTATCTTCCACATATGTGACAACGCCTTCATCGAGGAATTCGTCTGCGATATCTATACATGTATCCACGAGACCGCCGCCATTATCTCTTATATCTAAAACGATGCCTTCGGCGCCGTCTTTTTCAAGAGCCTCGAGAGCTGCTTTGAAATCGTCGTATGAGCTGCTTATGAAGGAAGTAAGCTTGATATACCCTATATTGTTATCAAGCATTTCATATTCTACACTCTTCTGAACTATTTCTTCTCTCGTCATGGTCACTTCTTTTTCTTCATCCCCGCGAAGATATTTCACTGTGACGCTGCTTCCTTCCTCGCCTCTTATGGAATTTGCCATAAGCTCCATGTCATCATAGGTTTTCCCATCTACTTCGATGATATAATCTCCTGCCTTTATACCGGCTTTTTCCGCAGGTGAATCAGCGCTTACTTCAACTACGACAAAATTTCCGTCATTATCTTCTGAAAAAGTGACGCCTACTCCCGAATATTCTCCTGTAGCTGAAGCCTTCCAGGAATCGTATTCTTCCTTTGTCATATAGGCCGAATATGGATCTCCCAGACCTGCTACAAGTCCCTTTTCAGCTCCCTCGATCACAGCATCCTCATCGATGTCCTTGTAATAATATGTATCCATGCTCTGATAAAGCTGTTCCAGCTTTCCAAACCTCTCATAGGTGTTTGACATTGATTCGTATCTATCCGCAGAGACAGCGACAAATCCCAGCATGCCTTTACATATGAACAGCGCTGTCAGCGCTGCTATGACTATCCCTGCACCGAATGCCGCCGCAATGTATATCTTTAACTTTTTTTTGCTTATTTCCATCATGATATGATCTCCTCAACGATAAACTGTAGCTTTTTTATTCCTTTCCATACCTGAAGTTCAAGGTTCCCTTTTATATCTGCAGACCTTTCAGGACATGAAAGTATATCCTTGTATTCCTGAGCTCTTTTAAAAAGAACACATTCTATCCTGCCGCCTTCCTGTGAAATGCCCGTGAATCTGGCATGCGTCATGTCATTTCCCATAAATCTTACATTGGCTATTATCACGTTTCTGATGACAAAACATGGTCTTGGATTCATTTCACCGAAGGGTCCCATTCTTTCTATATCCTTTACAAGCTCCTCGCTCACCTCGTCAGGTCTTATTTCCATATCCCATTTTATTTCTCTATGAAATATATCAGGATCATCGCCCTTTAATGACTCCATTTCTCTGTTTAATGAGTCCCTTAATTCATCTTCCAGCTCTTCTCTGACAGTAAACCCGCAGGCGCTTCTATGGCCTCCGAATTTTTCAAACAGAGCAGAATTTCTTTTCAGCAGAGCATATATATCCACATTTTCTATGCTTCTGCCCGTCCCTTTCAAAAAACCTTCCTTTGTCGGTGTTACGATAGCCGTAGGACGATTATACATATCTTTAAGCTTTCCCGCAACTATTCCTGCGATCCCCTCATGGATGTCGTCCATACGCAGCAGCATAAAATCTTTATCTGCAAAATCTCTTTCTATTATGTCTGAACCCTTTTTATATGCCGATTCCTGGTACTGCTTTCTCATGCCGTTGTATTCGATCAGTTTATCCACCTGACGCTCTATTATATCAAGATCCTCTGTCATGAAAAGCTTCACAGCTTCTTCAGCATCGGCTATCCTGCCTGCTGCGTTTATATGGGGCGCAATACCGAAGGCTATGTTTTCCGAAGTTACCCACTTGATAGAAATACCTTCCGCCAGTTTTTTCATGGAAATCCTGCTCGCCGCATTTATCTTGTTCAGACCATACTTTACCATAGTCCTGTTCTCGTCAACCAGTGGCATGACATCTCCTACAGTGCCTACAGCCACGAGATCCAACAGATCATTGAGCGCAGCTTTAGGAAGTCCAGCTGTCTGCTGTATAGCCTGAGCCATTTTAAAAGCGACTCCGCATCCAGCCAGTCCTTTGAATGGATACTTGCATTCTGACTGTCTCGGATTTATTAAAATACAGTCAGCCTTCACATCATCTATACTGTGATGATCAGTTACTATCACTTTCATTCCCAGCTCTTTAGCCAGCTCTACTTCACTGCAGGATACGCTTCCGCAGTCAACTGTTATCAGCAGTCCAACGCCTTCCTCAGCCAGCTTTCTTACAGCTTCGCTGTTCAATCCATACCCCTCATCAAATCTGGAGGGTATGTAGTGTATCAAATTATCTGTAAGATTTCCAAGCATGCGGAGCATTATACATACCGACGTGACTCCGTCTGCATCGTAATCTCCGTATACGCATATTTTAGTTCCTGCTTTTGCCTCCGATAAAATTAAATCCACTCCCGCTTTCATATTTAAAAGCAGGAATGGATCGTAAGTTCTTTTCGGCATTTCAGACAAAAATTCGGAAATATCTTCATTGGAACTTATACCTCTGAGTTTGAGAAGTTCCCTTAATATTTCATTTGCCTTTCGCATATGTTGTATTATCTCTCTTTCCTCTATACTATGTAATATACGGAAGCGGATCCACCCTCTGTCCGTTTATTCTGACTTCAAAATGCAGATGATTTCCCGTGGAACGTCCCGTCGTGCCGACTTTCGCTATCTGCTGCCCTCTTGAAACTTTCTGTCCTCTGCTTACAAGAAGTTTTGAAGAATGTCCGTACAGCGTACTTACACCGCCGCCATGATCGATGACCACATAATTACCGTAGCTGTAATGGTAGCCTGCTATTATTACTGTACCTGAATTTGCTGCCAGTATAGGAGAGCCTCCCGGTGCTGCCAGATCAAGGCCCCCGTGGTTGCTCTTTTTGCCTGTTATCGGATCGATTCTTCCTGCAAAGTAACTGGAGATCCTTGTATACTGAGGAGCCGGCCAGGCCATTTCTCCGCCTAAATATGTGGAATTTGAACTTGAACTCCCCTGGTTTCTTATAGTTGCTGTAAGAGCCTGTGCATCAGCCTCAAGTTTATCCAGTTCCTTTTGCGTTTCCTCAGCGTCGGCAGCTATAGCTGCTTTCTTTTCAGCTATTTCCGCCTGATCCGCCTCTAAAGCTGCTTTCTGTTCTTCTGCATCAGTCTTTGCAGCTTCTATCTCGCTTTTGCGTTTATCTATCTCATCGTATGCGTCTTCAAGTTCGTTAAGCACATCTCTGTCGCTCTCATATATCATCTCCACAAGATCGAGATTCGTGAGAAATTCTGAAAAGCTGTTTGAGTCAAGCAGTACATCCATGAATCCTACAGAACCGTTCTTATACATATTCCTGAGTCTGCCGCCAAGATTTTCCGTCTGAGTCTCCACCTTCTTTTCAGCTTCCGCAAGTTCTACTTCTGCTTCGCTTATAGCAGCTTCCAGCTCAGCAATATCGTTTTCCTTTGTATTTATCTGACTTTCAAGTTCACTTACCTGATCTCCCAGGCTCTTCTCCTGAGACCTGCTCTCATTGAGTTCCTGCTGCTTTTCTTTTATATCGTTTCTTATCTCGCTGAGAGATGCCGCGCTCACCATGGCAGTTTCCATACACAGAAACATCGCTGTAATCGCCGCAATCGTCACCGCAGTTCTGCTCTTTCTCTTCAAATCGTTTCCTCCATGATACAAATGATTAATATGATTACTAAAGTCCTATATAAGGTTCAGGGTTTGTCCTCTTACCGTTTATTCTCACTTCAAAATGAAGATGATTTCCTGTTGAATTTCCCGTTGTACCCACCTTTGCTATCTGTTCTCCTCTGGAAACTTTATCTCCTTTGCTAACAAGCAGTTTGGACGCGTGCGCATAAAGTGTGCTCGTGCCGTTGCCGTGATCGACTATCACATAATTTCCGTAGCTGTAATGATAAGTAGCAACCAATACAGTTCCGGACTGTACCGCCAATATCTTGGAGCCTCCCGGAGCCGCAAGATCCACTCCGCCGTGGAATCCGCTGCTTCTGTATCCGTAGTGGGACGATACTCTTGTATACGAAGGTGCCGGGAATACCCAGCCATTGCTGTTTATCGATGAACCGCCGGAGTCACCGGAAGATGAAGAACCAGATCCGCCTGATGAGCTTGAGCCGCCTGATGATGAACTTGAATTATTGCTATCGGAAGTTGAGCTTCCTTCACTCTGAATAAGACCCTCAAGATATTTGGAATATGATTCAAGCTTGTCCAGTTCTTCCTGACTTGCCGCAGCATCTGAAGCAACCGCCTGTTTTTTGGAGTCCACTTCAGCTTTATCTGCTTCTATAGAACTCTTTTCTTTTTCCGCATATGCCTTTGACTCTTCCAGTTCACTGCTGAGATTTTCTATTTCCTTTTTCTTTTGATCTATTTCCTCATAAGAATCTTTAAGGTCGCTCAAAACATCCTGGTCATTTGAATATACCATCTGTACCATGTCCAGATTCGTCAGGAACTCCGAAAAGCTGTCCGAGCCAAGAAGTACATCCAGGAAACCTACAGTACCGCTTTTATACATATTTCTCAGTCTCGAATTCAGATCATTGTCCTGAGCATCAACTTTTTCCTGCGCTTCTTTAAGATCAGACTCAAGCTGAGCCAGCTCGTCTTCAGCATCACTTATTGCACTCTCAAGTTCAGCTATATTATTTTCCTTTTCACTTATCTGTTTTTCAAGAGACTCAGCCTGTTCCGACAGACTTCCCTCTTCTTTTTTCTGTTCGTTTAATTCCTGCTGTTTTTCCTTTATGCTATTTCTCACTTCACTGAGGGATGCCGCGCTTACTGCTGCTGTCTCAAAACAGAGAAACATCGCTGTAATAACCGCTATCACCACTACCAAACGGCTTCTTTTCAAAACAGTACCTCCTAAATTACTTCTAAAAAACTTCGTCTAATAAACTGAATCTGATCAAGCATCGTCAACTGTAGCTCACACTGCTTGTTACCGTTTGTTATCCACCCCATATTAACTCTATTTACCCCAGTGCAGGATAGCGAATCCTGCCGATCTTTTTATGGTTTACATAACTTTTATTTATGTTTCCTTGCTGTTTTTTTGCTTTTTTCGGGGTTTGCTCCCCGCCCCGCCCGGGGCGATCGCGGCACAGGATACACGTTTACAGAAAGGATGATCGATATGACAAAAGACATGACCCGCGGCAATCCGGGAAAGATCCTCTTTCTCTTTGCCCTTCCCATCTTGTTTGGGAACATCTTTCAACAGCTGTACAGCATGGTGGACTCCATCGTGGTGGGCAACTTCGTCGGCTCCGACGCCCTGGCGGCGGTGGGCGGCTCCTACGCCATCACCTTCGCCATCACCGGCATCGCCTTCGGCCTCTCCAACGGCGCCTCCATCCTCATCGGCCAGTACTTCGGCGCCGGCCGCAAGCGGGAGGTGCGCCACTCCATCGTCACCTGCGTGGCCTTTTCCATCGCCCTCTCCCTGGTGCTGGCGGCGGTGAGCATC
>UQNP01000074.1 GCA_900542385.1 uncultured Eubacterium sp. | reverse complement strand
AGCACATTAAGGAACTTGCGGAAGCAGGAGAATATCAGGAAGCAGAGAAGGTCATGGAAAGCATAGAAGGAGAACATCGACTGATAGAAGAAAAGAAAAATTAAACGAATTTCCGTACAGTATGAGCAAATAAAAGTATTTACAGTGCTGTGCGGTTTTTTTTATTTTGCAGGCACAAAAATGTGCGTACTTGCATTTTTGTATCTGTAAAATATAATCAAGGTATAGATCGAATAGTTTTTATAAATAGGGAGGAGATCGGTATGCAGATGAATGCTATGGGATTTTACGAATTTGGAAAACCTGATGTTTTTAGAGAGATCGAGATAGAAAAGCCGCAGCCGGGAGATGATCAGGTCCTGATAAAGGTGGAAGGAACGAGTGTGAATTTTGCGGATATACAGACAAGGAAGGGCAGTTTTCATGGGGGCGGAACTGTATTCCCTGTAGTGCCGGGGCTTGATGCGGCTGGAACGGTGGAAGCAGTAGGAAAAAATATCAAATCTTTAAAAGAAGGGGACAGGGTGATAGCGTTCCCTCATACAGGGACATATTGTGAATATGTAGTAGCAGACGGTGATCTGACTTATGCGATACCTGAAACTGTTTCTATAATACAGGCGGCAGCAAGTCCTCTGGTATCTTTCACATCGCATATGATTTTAAATAAGGTCGCATGCCTGGAAAAAGGAGAGACCATCGTCATACATGCTGCGGCAGGCGGCATAGGAACCACTGCGATACAGATAGCAAAAGCAATGGGAGCAGGTATGATAATAGGAACGGTGAGAGGAGAGTCGAAAAAGGGAAAAGCTCTCGATGCAGGCGCGGATCATGTTATAGTTACGGATAAAGAGAACTTTTCGGAAAGGGTAATGGATCTGACAGGTGGCGCAGGTGCAGATGTCATACTTGATTCTATAGGCGGTGATTTTACGGAAATGGGTATGGATTGCCTGGCGCTTTACGGAAGAATGGTGGTGTTTGGAAATGCATCCGGAAGTTATGGGATGATAAATACAGGATCGCTTCATTCAAGCAGCCGGTCTGTAAGGGGATTCAGTTCGGTAACGACGAGAAAAAATCGCCCTGATTGGTTCAGAGAAACTGCTCCGGCCGTGATAAAGCTGATGTCGGAAAGGAAAATAGACATGAAAATATCTGAAGTGATGAAGATCAAGGATGCTGCCAGAGCTCATGAGCTTATGGAAAAAGGAAAGGTCACAGGGAAAATAGTGCTTGTTGATTAAAGTGAAAAAATATCGCAGACAGTCTTTTAGACTTGTTCTGCGATATTTTGATCAGTATATTCATTGAGGTTTTATTATTTTTTATTTTTTTTACGCTTTGCTTTTGCAGCGGCTTCTATACGCGCAGCTTTTATTTCGGCATCAGTTCTGTGCGGTCTGTTTATAATGGCGTCCACATCGGTGCCTTCGCCTGGACGCGGTACATCGAGACGTTTTCTTCTCATAGCCTCGTACATAAGCTGTTTTGATTTCATCGATACTTTGTTTGAAAAATTGACTTTGTTGTATAAGTCTATGAGATTAGTAGGGCCGAGCATTCTTTTTACGTCAAAGGTAATGTTCATTATTTTGACGAAACTTATTACATTTTCGTTGTTTACATTTTGATCCAGTCTCTTCCATGCGCGCTTCAGTACGTTTATAGTGATTACCAGATATATTATTATGCCTATCATTATGTAAGGAAGGAGATTCCTGAAATTCAATTTTATAACGCCGTAGATCCCGTCGTTAGGCATTATGAAATAGATTATAGCAAGCAACAGTATTAAGAGTATAAGTTTATTTCTGCTCATAAAAATCCTCCATATTATTGTGATATCATAATTTTACAATAATTCCGAATAAAAATAAACTCAATTTGATGAAACTTATATAATATTTAAGAGTAGGAGCAAAGAATAAATTGAAAAAAGCCTTTTCATAAGATAAAATTATATTGAAAGAGATATAAATGAGGATATGCAGTGGAGGATAAACAGATGACATACGATGTAGGAATGATACTTGATAAGATCGAACAAATGCAAGAGGTCATGCTGTCTATGAAAGCAGATGTCTCTTCTGTAAAAGGGGAAGTTTTTTCGATTAAGGACGATATCGCATCCATTAAAGAGGAAAACGCTTTGATGAGAGACGACATCACAGCGATGAAGGGAGAGATCAAGACTATAAAAGATGATGTAAACAAAACTAACGGACGCATAGATGCTCTTAGAAAAGACATGATATCAAGCCAGAAGAAAACGGAAAATCAGATGGGAGCGATGAGAAAAGACATTGCTTCGATCAAGATGACTGTAGAAAATGATATCAACCACAGTATGAAGATAATCGCTGAAGGGCATTTTGATCTGTCAAGGAAACATGATGAGGCTATAAGCGTAAATAAACGGAAAGAAATGATGCTGCTCAGGATAACACATCTTGAAAACGAAGTCCGAATTTTAAAAGAAAAGATCAACTGATTTGTTTAAAATTTGGAGGATTTTATGGACAAGCAGGGTTTGATAACTTTAGAATATGTCAAAACTATAGTCAGGGAACGTCCAAGAGATGCACACAAAGGAACATGCGGACGTGTACTTGTGGTCGCAGGTTCTTTAGGAATGGCGGGAGCTGCGGTGCTTTCTTCCGAAGCGGCACTGAAATCAGGAGCCGGACTGGTGAAGGCTGCAGTGCCTGATGAAATCATTCCTATATTGCAGATCGCTGTACCGCAGGCAACGTGCTGCGGCATTTCTGACGATGAATTCCTACGGTCACTTGAAGTAAATGATGCTATCGCAGTCGGACCGGGAATAGGAGTTGGTGAAAAACAATATCTGCTCATCAAAAAATTGCTGGAATCATACGAAGGTCCGGTGATAATAGATGCTGACGGCATAAATGATCTGTGCAGATACGATAAGGATTTCGAACTTTTAAAAAACAGAAAAATACCTGCAGTACTTACACCGCATCCGGGAGAAGGAAACAGGATCTTAGAGGCGTTAGGTGAAAGCGATATAGCGAGCATGGGGAGAATACATGCGGCTGAGCTCATAAGCAGAAAAACAGGAACTGTGGTATTGCTTAAAGGTGCCGATACCGTTGTGACATGGGAATTTGGCGGAACATATACTAATACCACAGGCAACCCGGGAATGGCAACGGGAGGGAGCGGAGATGTGCTCACCGGAGTCATAGCGGCGATAGCAGCGTCAGGAGAAGATCCGTTTGATGCAGCTAAAGCAGGTGCCTTTATTCACGGTATGGCAGGAGATATTGCGGCAGAGCATAAAGGACAGTGGGGAATGACTTCAGCCGATATTAAAGATTCACTGCCGGATGCCTTTAAAGAAATAGTGGGAAAATGAGAAATTAAATCATAAAAGGAGTGTAGGACTTTGAGCATTAAAAAGGGAGACCTTTATTTTGCTGATTTAAGTCCGGTGATGGGCTCCGAACAGGGCGGAATAAGACCTGTTCTGGTAGTTCAGAATGATGTAGGAAATAAATACAGCCCAACTATAATAGTTGCGGCGATTACGTCAAGAAGAAACAAAGCCGACCTGCCTACGCATGTTGAGCTTGCGGCGGCTGAAAATGGCTTGTCAAAGAATTCAGTAGTATTACTTGAACAACTCAGAACGATAGATAAGAAAAGATTGAAGGAAAGAATAGGAACCATTGACAGAACCCGTTTACCGGAAGTTAATGAGGCATTGAGTGTCAGTCTGGGAATCGATGAGAATTCCTTTTTCTGATAGATCTTGTTTATGACCCCTGTAGTTGTTCCTGCAGGGGTTTTATATATTTTATTTGCAGGAAAAATAAATAATTGGAGGACGTTATGGATAATAGTGCGCTTAAAAAAACTGCTGCCGAGGTAAGGATCGGGGTGATCAAGGCAGTACATAGTGCAGGATCGGGACATCCGGGAGGATCGCTTTCCGCAGCAGACATAGTTACAGCTCTTTATTTTGAGGAGATGAATATCGATCCGAGTAATCCGAAGATGAAAGGCAGAGATAAATTCATACTTTCGAAAGGACATGCAGGACCTGTACAGTACTCGGCTCTTGCACTCCGCGGTTATTTTGACAAGGAAGAACTTCTGACGTTGAGAAAACTGGGCTCGAAACTCCAGGGACATCCGGACATGAAAAAAGTGCAGGGGATAGAAATGTCCACGGGATCATTGGGTCAGGGCTTTTCAGCCGCCGGCGGAATGGCTTTAGCAAACAAACTTGACGGGGATCCGGGCAGAGTTTATGTCCTGCTTGGGGACGGAGAGCTTCAGGAAGGAATAGTATGGGAAGCAGCAATGGCAGCGGCACACAACAAGCTCGACAATCTGACAGGAATAATAGACTATAACGGACTTCAGATAGACGGGAAAAACGATGATGTAATGACGGTTGCTCCTGTAGATGAGAAATTCAAAGCTTTCGGCTGGAACGTCATTTGTATAGACGGCCATGATTTTGATGAGATCAGGGAAGCCTTTAAAAAGGCTAAGGAATGCAGCGGAAAGCCTACAATGATAATAGCAAAGACTGTAAAGGGAAAAGGCGTATCATTTATGGAAAATGAGCCGGGCTGGCATGGAAAAGCGCCTGATGATGAGCAGATGAAGCAGGCTATAGCGGAGCTTGGAGGTGAAATGTAATGTCGGATAAGATGGCGACGAGACAGGCGTATGGAGAAGCCCTGGTGGAACTGGGAAAAGAATACGATAATCTTATAGTTATGGATGCGGATCTTTCAAAGTCAACGATGACTGCGAAGTTCAGAGATGTATACCCTGACAGATTTTTTAATATGGGTATAGCCGAGCAGAACCTTTACGGAACAGCGGCAGGTCTGGCTCTCTCAGGTAAGATTGTATGCGCCAGCACTTTTGCGATGTTTGCTGCCGGGAGAGCTTTTGAGATAATAAGAAATTCTATAGGTTATACTAAAGCAAATGTAAAAATATGTGCGACCCATGCGGGAATAACGGTGGGCGAAGACGGAGCAAGTCATCAGACTTTTGAAGATATAGCGCTGATGAGGACTATCCCCGGCATGACGGTGATAAACCCTTCTGATGGTATGTCTGCAAAGAAACTGATAAAGCAGGCTGTAGCTATGGAGGGACCGTGTTATATAAGACTTGGACGAGCCGCAGTGCCTGTATTTTACGATGACTCGGCAGAGCTGATTCTTGGGAAAGGCAATGTTGTAAAGGACGGAAAAGACGTGACTGTGGTAGCAACCGGTATCATGGTCAATGAAGCGGCAACTGCTGCGCAGGAGCTGTCAAAAGACGGAATCGATGTGCGCATCATAGACATCCATACTATAAAACCGATCGACGAAGAAATCATAATAAAGGCTGCGAAGGAGACCGGTGCAATAGTTACGGCAGAGGAGCATTCTGTTATAGGCGGACTCGGCAGCGCGGTATCGGAGGTAGTAGTTAAGAACTGTCCTGTCAGAATGGAAATGGTTGGGCAGCAGGATACTTACGGAGAATCCGGCAAACCTGAAGAACTTAAGAAAAAATACAAAATGACAGCAGAAGATATAGTAAAAGCTGTCAAAAAAGTAATGGTTTAAGAGAAAATGAGGATTATTATTATGAGGAGAAGAAGTTTAAAAGCTGTTGTGGCGCTGTTTATCGTTTTTATCATGTGTTTTGGCCTGGCTTCATGCGGAGGCGGGCAGACTGAAGAGGAACAGCAGACCGATACGAGTACGGAAGCTGTAGAGGAAACTCAAACATTTACGACGACTGACGGTACATATCAGATAACTACAGGATCTGAATGGACAGAAAATGATTCCTATGAAAACAGCGACTCATCGCTGGAGCTTGAAATCGGCGGAGGCATTACGATACTTCAGATAATCAAGCAGCCGAAAAGTGATCTGGGAATAAGCCTGGAAGCTTACAGTGAGGAAGTAACCGGATATTTCGTGGATAATGAAGCGTTGGGAAACTCAACAGTTGAAAGTACTGAAAATGTGAAATGCGGAGATCATGATGCGATAAAAAAACTCATATCTACGACGGAAAGCAGCAGCGGAATAGATATGTTTACATGTCATCTGTCCATCGAGTTTGATTCGGATTACATGCAGATGATAATTATATCGACTAACAGCAACAGGGATAAAGTCCTTGAATATGCAGATGAGATATCCTCAACTATCACGCCTATATAATAATGCTTTGAGCACTGTCTAAAAACAGGCAGGGTATGTAAATTTTAAGAATAAGAAGACCTCTTTCGCAATAGATTTGATATATGCAGGTATTGTCTCGTTATATGCGAAGGAGGTTTTTGTTTTGGATAAAATAAAGATAAAGAAAGGTGATTTGAAAAATAAAATCAGCAAAAGTAGAGTGATTGCGCTGTCAGCTGTATTGATGGCCGCAGCAGGGGTACTTTTGTATATCAATACGATGCAGGGTAGCAAGTCCGTGGAATTTGAGAAAGTGAACGAAAGCAAGCTTCCAAAGGAGATAACATCTGATATAATTCCGGAATACAGAAGCCTTGAAAGAGCGCTTGCCTGCTCCGTGAATGATGACATCTATGTAATAGTTACAAGAGGAGAAAAACCGACATCGGGGTACAAAGTTTCGGTGGACAGTATGGTTATAGAGAAAAAAGATGAAAAGGAGACACTCATAGTATACGCTGATTTTAAAGATCCTGATAAAAAGACAGCTTTTTCACAGATAATCACTTATCCGGTCAATGTCGTGAAGACGGATCTTAAGCGTCTTCCGGATGATATAGAGCTGCGTATTCAGTATTGACAAAGTGTTCAAATAAATTTTCACATAACCATCACCATTAAACGACAAAAGGTTGAAAAACAGGCGTTTTTTCGAGCAAAATATTGAAAAAAAACGGGTTTTGTAGTATCATAAATGTTGTATGATTTGCGCTAAGGAGGAGACATAGACTTAATGATAGAATTCAAGAATGTCACTAAATATTATAAGTCAAATGTTGGACTGGAAAAAGTAAGTGTCAAGATAAACAAGGGGGATTTCGTCTTTCTTGTAGGACCAAGCGGAGCAGGCAAATCAACTTTTGTAAAACTGATACTGAAGGAGATAAACGCGGATTCGGGGAGCATCAAGGTCAGAGGAAACGAAGTCACCACGATGTCAAACAGACAAGTTCCGCAGCTTAGAAGAAATATAGGGATCGTATTTCAGGATTTCAGACTGCTTCCGAAGAAAACGGTGTATGAAAACGTGGCCTTTGCCATGGAGATAATACATCAGCCGAAAAAATTGATAAAAAAATATGTGCCGCAGGTGCTGAGCATGGTGGGAATATCATCGAAAGATGATAAATATCCGGACGAACTTTCAGCCGGAGAACAGCAGAGAGTCGCAATAGCCAGAGCCATCGTAAATAAACCGAGAATACTTATAGCTGACGAGCCGACGGGAAATCTTGATCCGGATACGGCATGGGAGATAATGCAGCTTCTTGATCAGATAAATATGAGAGGTACGACGATACTCATGGTAACCCATGCAAAAGATATAGTGGACAAGATGGGGAAAAGAGTAATAGCTATAGAAAAAGGCAGGATAGTCAGAGATGAGTTCGGAGCCTACGGATATGAAGAAGCTCTCGAAAACATGGAGATGACTTTTGATACTATACAGAATCAGAGAACATTCCGAGCCGGTTTCAAAAGGGGAGGAAAAGCCTGATGATAATAAAGAGATTTTTTTACACTTTAAAGCAGGCGTTTCTTCAAGTATTGAGAAACCGCACGATGTCGCTGGCATCGATATTTGCCATAACTGCGATGCTGCTGATTTTAAGCATATTTTTTATCCTGGTAATAAATATCAATACTGCCGCCCAGTCTATACAGCAGGATTATGATTCTATCGAAATATTCCTGCTTGATGAGACAACGGAAGAACAGGCAAATGTGATAATCGACGATATAAAGCAGGAAAAGGGCGTGGATGACGCTTATTTCAAAACAAAAGAAGAAGCTATGGAAGACTTCAGAGTGAGATGGGGAGAAAATGCATATCTGCTGAACAGCCTTACAGAAAACCCTCTTCCCAACTCCGTGGTGGTCATGATAGGAGATCTGGAATACGGTGATTCAATAGCTGAAAAAGCTGCTACGTATGACGGCATTGAGGATGTCAAGTATTATAAGGATACGGTCGATAAGCTGCTCAGCGCCACAAGATTCGTTCAGATAGCGGCGGTGATAGTAATGATATTCCTGATCATAGTTTCCATAGTGGTGGTTGCGAACACTATAAAGCTTACAGTTTTCAACAGAGCCAATGAAATAAGCATAATGAAATATGTGGGTGCGACAAACTGGTTTATACGGGGACCGTTTTTAGCGGAAGGTATAATCATCGGAATAATATCAGCAGGTATATCCATAGGAGTTTCGGCAGCGCTTTATAACAAGATAATAGACG
>UQNP01000073.1 GCA_900542385.1 uncultured Eubacterium sp. | reverse complement strand
CTGATAAGGACAAGCACGCTGTAAATACGGCCTGGACTCTATAGGAAAAATATATATAAAAATGACAAAATAAAATCTCCTTTCATATTATAGAACATACTAATATGAAAGGAGATTTTGGATTTGAATTGTAATCAGACGTCCATGAGAGGCGGTTACAGATATATGAATAATTACTGCTGCGGAAATGTTGTGCAGAATACTGCATGCTGTGAGTATCCGGGAGCGCCGATACCGAGAGACTGCGAATTTGAAACATGGCCTCCGGCAATGGCGTATGTTCCTATGCAGCCGTGGGAAGAAACTTACGATATGCAGACGGGGCTTTCAGCGGGAACAATATTCCCGAGCCTGGATTTACCGTTTACAGGAGGTGGTGCAGGATGAATGAAAAAATGGAAAAAATGAAACTGATACAGGAACTGGGGTTTGTTTTGACAGAACTTGGGCTTTATCTGAACAGTCATCCTGATTCATCTGAAGCTTTAGCGCGTTTTGAAAGTACGAGAGGTTTATATGTAAATGCAAAAAATGAATATGAGAATCTTTATGGTCCGTTGACTTATGATGGTGTGAATACGGTAAGAGACGGATGGTCATGGATAAACTCACCGTGGCCATGGGAAGGAGCGTGTTAGATTATGTGGACTTATGAGAAGAGACTGCAGTATCCGGTGAATATTAAAAATCCAAATCCTGCAATAGCCAAGTTTATAATAAGTCAGGTCGGGGGACCGGATGGAGAACTGGCGGCATCTCAGCGTTATATATCACAGCGATATTCCATGCCCTATGGCGAGGCTGTGGCAGCACTTACAGATATAGGTACAGAAGAACTTGCGCATCTTGAAATGGTAAGCGCTATGATACACCAGCTTACGAAGAATATGACCATTGAACAGATAAAAGATGCCGGATTTGAAAGTTATTTTGTGGATCACACTGCCGGCGTTTATCCTCAGGCAGCGGCAGGATTTCCATTTGATGCGCTTTCATTTGCCTCCAAAGGCGATGCAATAACAGATTTGATGGAAGACATGGCTGCAGAGCAGAAGGCGCGAACAACTTACGACAATATACTGAGAATGGTAGATGACCCGGATGTAATTGAGCCTATCAGGTATCTAAGAGAAAGAGAAGTGGTGCATTTTCAGAGATTCGGCGAAACTTTGAGAAATGTTCAGGATAAGCTGAACAGCAGCAATTTCTATGCGATGAATCCTGAATTTGATATGTAAATCAGAGTAAAACAGAGAATGTTTTCAGGGGCATATTCATTATGCCCCGGTTTTATGTAAATGTATAAGTGGTTTCGCTGCGCGGGTTATTTCACTATGCCGAAGTTCTGCTGATATTTTCTTTGCAGGTCTGGGCTTTTATCAGCAGATTTTCTACTACTGATTCTCCGTATTCGGTGTTCAGTGTTATATCGTAGTTGGTAGCAAGCCCCCATATATTATGTGTGTAGTAATGGTAATGGTCCGCTCGCTCCTTGTCGGTCTGCATTATTTTCTGTTTGGCGGCTTCCCTGTCCAGATTTTCCGTTCTCATAATTCTGTTTATACGAAACTGGAGAGGGGCATGCAGGAATACCCTCAGGCAGTTGGGATGATCGCGGAGTATATAATCGGCGCACCTTCCTACTATCACGCAGTTTTCTTTTGACGCAAGCTCTCTGATTACATCGGATTCTGACTGAAATATAGCGTCCTTTGGGGCTTCATGGTCAGATGAATAAACATACATCTGATTTAAAAGATCGTATAGAAGACTGCTTTTCATCGTTTCTTCGTTTTCCTTTATGAATTCAGGCGTATATCCGGTGGAGCCGGCGACCATTTGTATTATGTCTTTGTCGTAAAATGCGTAGCCGAGTTTTTCTGCAAGGAGTTTGCCGAGGTCATGACCTCCGCTTCCGTACTGACGTCCGATGACTATTATATGGTGAGCGTTGTTCAATGGGGAAGAATCTGATTCAGCTGCAGGATAAGCTTCAGGAAACAGTCTTTCTTTTACGGGGAGCATAAGCCGTCCGAAGATACGGGCAATAAAGCCTACGAGCAGGGCCGCGATTACAGTACCCTCCCTGACACCTGTGAGTCGTCCGAAGAATATGAAAGAAAGCAGAGCTGCTGTAATCGTCAGAGTCACGTCAAATGCGATTTTAGTTGTTCCGAATCTGGTTTTCCAGGTCATGACTATTGCTCTTACAAATGATTCTCCCGGCAGCATGGCCACATCAGCAAGCACTTCCATGTAAACGCCGAAACCGAGAATCAGACATCCAATAAGCA
The DNA here is from genome assembly GCA_900542385.1 of uncultured Eubacterium sp. Taxonomy (GTDB): domain Bacteria; phylum Bacillota; class Clostridia; order Peptostreptococcales; family Anaerovoracaceae; genus Lentihominibacter; species Lentihominibacter excrementavium. Next base: position 6,266 of record UQNP01000073.1, on the reverse strand, counting down.
GGTAGATGATTTTGTATGGATAATAATCAGGCTCAACAAATGACAGAAGGAACATTGTAAGGTCTATGAAGTAGCCGAACAGTACAGATATGGGAATCTGAAGAGAATGTTCAAGCTTGAAATTCTTTTTTAGTATTATAAGCTGTATCAATATGAGAAGTATGCTGAATAAAATTGTGAACTGACCCAGAGTCATAGGAAACTTCAGGCTCAGCACATAGGGTACAGCTGATATGGGAGAAGTTCCAAGATCGGCTTTTGTTATAAGACTAACCCCTAGAGAATTTATGAAAAGTCCTAAAATGAAAATTGAATATCTTTTTATTTTTTCCATATTATATCAGTCCTCCTTTATAAGCAAATGTTTGTAAATATGAAAAAATGTTTTCATGAAATGATTAGATTCGTCCTGTGAAAGCTCTTTGAATATATCTTTTTCCATATCGGAGAAAGCCTGCCGCACGCGAAGTGCCAGAATTCTGCCTTTTTCTGTAAGAAATATATGGTATGTACGTCTGTTCCCGTTGAGGGTGCGGCGTTCTATCATGCCATCGTTCTCCATGCGGTTGAGCACGGAAGTCAGTGAGCCGGCTTCTATTATACAGCCGGCGGCTATTTCTTTCTGACTGGAACCGTTATGGCTGTAAAGATAATCCAGTATTTTAGGCTGACCGACGGTAAGACCTGTATCTTTAAGGACTCCGAGAAGCCTTTTCTGGACAAGAGACTGACTTGCCATCAGCATATAGTGAAATGACTTATCCAAGATAAACTCCTTTCATTTTGCAGCAGCAGTAATGCAATAGCAGTTTTAAAATAGTTTGAATTCGAATAGTTTGAATCCAAACAGTACGATGAATATTATATGCCGTCGGGAAAAGAGTGTCAATGGCGAATGTTTCAGGATTTTTTGATAATCGCATAATAGTGTGGTAGAATATTTGTACAATGTTGGATGTAATGGAAGTATCTTATGAATTTCAAAAGAGGTGAAATATGAGTATTCGTATCGGACTTGATATAGGTATAGCTTCCGTCGGCTGGGCGGTTGTAGCTGATGATTACAGTATACTTGAAGCCGGAAGCAATCTGTTTGAATCTGCTGAAGCGGGAAATAATATCGAAAGACGCGAAAACAGACAGAGAAGGCGTTTGATAAGACGTCAGAAAACAAGGATAAATGATTTCAACAAGCTGTGGATGCAGTATTCGGGAGTTATTCCTGAAATCAAGGAAAATGATGTGCTCTTTCTTAGGGTCAAAGGTATCAGTGAGAGGCTCGATGAAAGCGAGATATACAGAGTGCTGCTGAATATGCTGAAGCATAGAGGCATATCGTATCTTGAGGATTTTCTTGATGAAGATACGGGAGGAAAAAGTGATTACGAGAAAGGTATAAAACGCAACGCATTGTCTCTTGAGGATAAATTCCCGTGCGAAATTCAGCTGGAAAGGCTCAGGAGCAACGGAAAGTACAGAGGAAACACTACTATAATTGAAAATGATGAAAAAATAACCTTAAGCAATGTATTTACAGTGACAGCGTACAGAAAAGAGCTGGAAAAGTTTTTCGATGTGCAGAGAAAATACCACGATTTTATTTCAAAAGGATTTACGGACAGGTATTTTGATATATTCAACAGAAAAAGAAAGTACTACGACGGCCCGGGCAATGAACTGTCAAGGACGGATTACGGTAAATATACGACGAAGATAAATCCCGATACGGGCGAATACATAACAGAGAAAAATATATTTGATAAACTCGTGGGAAAGTGCAGTGTATATCCTGAAGAACAGAGAGGTGCCGGAGCGTCATATACGGCTCAGGAGTTCAACGCTTTGAACGACCTTAATAATCTGACGGTAAACGGCAGGAAACTATCAAAGGAAGAAAAAGAATATATTATAAATGCGTATAAAACGGAAAAAACGATGGGAGCCGGCAAGGTCAGAAAAATCATATCTAAAGCTATGGGAGAAGAAATAGAGAGCTTTTCGGGAGCGAGAATAGATAAGAGTGAGAAGGAAATTTTCCATAGCTTTGATACATACAGAAAACTCAAAAACGCTATGGAAAAAGAGGGACTTAGCATAGACAGATTCAATGTGGATGAACTTGATGAAATAGGGAGGATTCTTACGCTCAATACAGACAGGGAGTCTATCGAAGAAGCTTTTTCGGACAGCGCGACAGTTTTTAAGAAAGAAGAAAAGGACTGCCTGATAGAGTTCAGAAAGAAAAACAGCCAGCTGTTTTCAAAGTGGCAGTCGTTTTCCATAAAGATAATGAGAGAACTCATCCCGGAAATGTACGAACAGCCAAAGGAACAGATGACGCTGCTGACGGAAATGGGGGTGTTTAAGCCGGATACGGAGCGATACAAAGAGTACAGTAAGATACCGGCAGATGAAGTTCTTGAAGAGATATATAATCCTGTCGTAAAAAGATCCGTAAGGATAGCGGTGGATATAGTAAACGCGTTGATAAAAAAATATGGAAATCCGGAAGAAATAGTCATCGAAATGCCGCGTGACAGGAACAGTGATGAAGAGAAAAAGAGAATAAATGATTTTCAGCGAAATCAGGAAAAAGAGCTGAAAGAGATAACCGATAAGCTGAAAAATGAATACGGCATTACAATTTATCCGGAAGATTATCACAGACATCAGCAGCTCAATCTTAAACTTAAACTCTGGAATGAGCAGGAAGGGAGATGTCCGTATTCAGGAAGGATGATAGAAATTACGGATCTGCTCAATCGTCCGGAGCTGTTTGAAGTTGACCACATAATACCGCGCTCCATATCCTTTGATGACAGCAGGGCTAACAAGGTATTGGTGTATGCCACAGAAAACCAGAAAAAGGGAAATATGACACCGTACTTTTATTTGAGGAGAGTCGACAGAGAGTGGGGATATGATGAATATAAGGAATTAATACGAAGTCTTTCGGCGAAAAAGAAGATAAGGAAGAAAAAGGCTTCAAACTTTCTGTTTACAGACGATATTACCAAGATAGATGTCTTAAAGGGATTCATATCGAGAAATCTTAACGACACCAGATACGCGTCAAGAGTAGTATTGAACATAATGCAGAACTATTTCAGGGCGAAAGAATGCAATACGAAAGTAAAAGTCATTCGCGGAAGTTTTACAGGTCAGATGAGAAAAAATCTGAAACTCGAGAAAAACAGGGAAGAAAGCTATTCGCACCATGCCGTTGACGCTATGCTTATATGCTATTCACAGATGGGATATGATGCTTACAGGAAACTTCAGGATAATGTCATAGACTGGGAAACGGGTGAAATTATAGATGAGGCGAATTTTGAGAAAGTCTTTTCTGACAATTTCTATGAAGAAGAAATGTATAATAAAAAATGGTGGGATCTGGGAGAAACAATAAAGGAAGCTGAAAAGCATGTGAAATACTGGCACAAGGCGGACAGAAAATACAACAGGACGCTATGCAACCAGACAATCAGAGGAACCAGGGAGATAGATGGTAAATTATATAAGATAAACAAGGCTGATATCAGAACAGAAGCCGGGTATAAGCTGTTCAAAAAGAAGGTGGAGACAGGTAAAAAAGATGATTTCCTTATGGCATTACATGACCCTAAGACGTTTGATTCCCTCGTAAAGATAATGAACGACTATAAGGACGCTAAAAATCCTTTTACAGCATATGAGGAAGAGACGGGAGATGTAATAAGGAAATATTCAAAGAAAGGCAACGGACCGAAGGTCGGACTTCTAAGGTATAAAAAAGATAAGGTAGGAATTTGTATAGATATTTCCGATAAATACGGTCACAGCTCCGGAAGCAAAAAGGTCATACTTGAAAGCCTTAATCCTTACAGGATGGACGTATATTACAGCAGGGAAAAAGGACGGTATCATCTGATAGGCATCAAGTATTCGGACTGCAGATATAAGGATGGCGTATACGCGATAGATGAAGATGCCTACTGCGACGTGCTGAGAGCAGAAAAGCTCATAGGCAAAGATGAAGGAATCGAAGCTCTATTTGACAAAGGCATAGAATTCAGATTGTCGTTTTACAAGAACGAAATCATAAATTATGAGAAAAACGGAGAGTTTTTTATTGAAAGGTTTTCATCACTTATTGAATCAAAACGCATAGAGACGAAACCTGTGAACAAAGCAAAATTTGATGTACCACAAAACAAGGTTAGTCTTGGAAAGACTAAGAAAATACGAAAAATAAGAACGGATATACTTGGAAACACATATGTATGTAAACAGGAAAATTTTACTCTCGTCATTGACAAGTATAACTAATTGTCGTAAACTAAAGACAGTGGATTTACAATGACTCAATTTCTCGGGATCTACTAAAACAAGGCTTTATGCCGAAATCAAGGGGGCATCGACGGATGCTCCTTTTTTCTTATCTATTTTGAGGTGAAAGGAGCAAAGGATGTCTTTCAGAGTTGTACTCATAGAAAATCAGATGGATATAAAGGTCAAGTTGGATAATCTCGTGTTCATAAAGGATGAAGGAGAGGTCAGAATACCTGTAAGCGATATATCCACAATAGTTATTGACAATCTTAAGCTGAATATCTCCATGAGGACTCTCTGCCTTCTGGCGCAGAACAATGTCGGCGTCATCATCTGTGACCAGGAGCACTTGCCCATAGGATTTTACAGTTCATACGACAATCACAGCCGAATATCGAAGAAAATAGGATTTCAGATAAACAGGTCAAAGGAGTTTTACGATAAATTGTGGGCTGATATAGTCAGAGCGAAACTCATAAATCAGGCACAGGTAATAAAAATATTAAATAAAAGCAGTCAGGCTTATGAAAATATAAAATCGTTTGCGGAAGGTGTGTTGGAAGGAGACCCCACAAACAGAGAATCTCACGGAGCTAAAGTATACTTCAATGAGCTTATGGGTCGTTCCTTTTCCAGAGGCAATCCTGATATACTGTTAAACTCTGGTCTGGATTACGGATACACAATAATACGTTCATATCTTGCGAGACTGTGTGTCGGTTACGGATTGAACAGCCAGCTCGGCATACATCACAGGAACGAATACAACAGGTTCAATCTCGTTGATGATATGATAGAGCCGATAAGACCCATTGTGGATCTATACATATACAATTTGATGAAAGATGAAAATTTTTTTACTGGAGAACATAGGAAAGCAATCATCAACATGCTCAACCATAAGATAGTATATAAGGATAGGAAGATGTTTATGTGCAATATGATGGAGGAATATATATCATCGATAGCGAATTATATAGAGGGTAAAAAGGGTGATATTATATATCCGTCAGTTGAAGATTATTGTGGAGAAAAGGATGAAATATGAAGTAATGAGAGTATTGTGCATGTTTGATTTGCCGGTTGAGACGGGAGATGAAAGGAAAGAATATCGTGTGTTCAGAAAAAATCTCATACGGGAGGGATTTGTGATGCTTCAATACTCGGTGTATATGAGAACATGCCCGAACAGAGATTATGCCAAAGGTATTGAAAAAAAATTTTCAAAATTTCTTCCGTCTTCAGGGAATATAAGGCTGATAACAATAACGGAGAAACAGTACGAAGACATGAAATTTCTCGTAGGCAGTAAAAATGCCACAGAAGAGGCTCTGGGAAGCGAAAGGATGGTGATTTTGTGAAACTTTCAATAATAAACGGGGCGGAATCTTATGATATAAATTTGATGCCAATTACTCAGCTGTGCGGAAAAGATATATCGAAGAAGCGCTTCATAATAAACTCATTATCCAAACACTTCTCATCGTCCAGATATAAGGATTATGAAGCGGATATGGAAGATAATATACTGATAGATGGCAATGTGGCCGGACGTGAATATTTTGATGTAGAAACGGTGAGAGGAAGAGAGGATATAGAGGATGAATTCCGCATAAGCAGGACGAGCCTTGTTAAACAGCGGCTGGATAACATGATAAACAGGCTGGATTGTCAAAGAGAAATCGAAAATATAAGGGAGTGTCTTATAAGAATATATGACGAACTGGAGAAGGATTTTTTTGATTCGGAAAGCAACATGGAGTTTGCTTTTAACGACAGTGATATAACTGGGATAATATACGAAAGCGAAGTACAGATGTCGGATGAACGTGCAATTGAAAATGCTTCTGATTTTGAACTTATTAAAAACTATATTCTTCTCTTAGCAAAGATCCAATCTGAAGAAGGTGAAAAAAAGCTGATTATTCTTGAAAACCTTGATCACCTCATATCGG
>UQNP01000072.1 GCA_900542385.1 uncultured Eubacterium sp. | reverse complement strand
CCATAATCATAATTGTAAAACTGTCAGGAAGCAGAGCCTTTGGAGGAAGTGTTTCGGATCTGAAAAAGGATATAAGGGATGAGATAAGCAAGTCGAGAAAAGAGACGACGGAGACGGTTCAAAGCAGTGTCAAAACGCTGGGCGAGATGCTTTCGCAAAATCAGATGGAAAGCATAGATATGCAGAGCAGACGTCTGAGCGAACTCAACAAGCAGTTTACGGGGACCTCGATGGATATCGAGCAGCGTCTTGAGAATATAAGGCTGTCCATGGAAAACAAGATAACCATGATGACTGAAGAAAACAACAGACAGCTTTCAGAGATGAGAAATACTGTCGATGAGAAGCTTCAGAAAACGCTGGAAGACCGTATAGGCCGTTCTTTCAGACAGGTGAGCGATACTTTGGAACAGGTGACAAGAGGTCTTGGCGAAATGCAGAATCTGGCCGCAGGAGTCGGAGATCTGAAAAAAGTGCTTTCAAATGTTAAGACCAGAGGTATATTAGGCGAAATACAGTTGGGTGCCATACTGGCTCAGATACTTTCACCGGAGCAGTATGAAGAAAACGCTGCGGTGAAAGGCGGAAGTGAAAGAGTAGAGTATGCTGTAAAATTCCCGGGAGAAGGAGATGGATATGTTTACCTTCCAATAGACTCGAAATTTCCTGCGGATGCGTATATGAACCTGCAAAACGCTTACGACACATCGGACAGGCAGCTTATAAAGTCAGCCACTGACGGACTTAAAAACGCTGTTTTGAAAGCGGCAAAAGATATAAAAACCAAGTATATAAATCCGCCGCGGACTACCGAGTTTGCAATAATGTTTCTGCCTTTTGAGGGCCTTTACGCTGAAGTGCTTAGACTTGGTATGGTCGAAGTCCTGCAAAGAGACTATAGAGTGAGCATAGCAGGGCCTACAACTATGGCCGCCATGCTCAACAGTTTTCAGATGGGATTCAAATCACTTGCTCTTCAGAAGCGGTCAGGAGAAGTATGGGATACCCTTGCAAAGGTCAGGACGGAATTTGATAAATTCGGAGATGTGCTTTCGAAAACACAGACAAAGATGGAGCAGGCGCAGAAAGATCTTGAAGCTCTCGTTGGAGTAAGGACAAGAGGCATACAGAGAGCGCTTAAAAACGTTTCTACCGGAGGTGACGCGGGAAGCACGGGAAAGCTCACCGATACTTTTGAAGATTAGGAGAAGTTAAAAGATGAGCATTTACGCTATTGCTGATCTGCATCTTTCCCTTTCGCCCAATGTAGATAAACCTATGGATATATACGGCGGAAGATGGCATGAACATACGGAGAGACTGAGGATAAACTGGTGCAGCATGATAAAAGAAAATGATACCGTGATAATTCCCGGAGATATTTCATGGGCGCTTAAACTTGAAGATGCAAAATACGATCTGGATTTTTTATCGTCTCTGCCGGGATATAAAGTTCTGTTCAAAGGAAATCACGACCTTTGGTGGAACGGTATAAAAAGGCTCAACAATATGTACGACAATATGACTTTCGTACAAAACGATTGTTTTGCAGCGGAAGGTGTGTATATTTGCGGCAGCAGAGGATGGCTCACTCCTGACAACGATGATTACGGAGAAGGAGACGAAAAGATATACAGGAGGGAGCTGATGAGACTGGAAACTTCATTAAAAAAAGCAAAGGAAAGTATGCTGAAGCAAAAGGAAGCGAAAAATTCAGACGGCTTAGATTATGAGGCAGAGATCATAGGGGTGCTTCATTATCCGCCTGTATCAAGAACAAATTCTTTTTCTGCATTTCAGCAGCTTTTTGAGGATTACGGAGTGAAACGGGTGATATACGGTCATATACACGGTGATGAAGGGTTCAGATGCGCGATTAAAGGCAATTATTACGGTGTAGACTACAGCCTTGTATCTCTTGATTATCTCAACTGCAAACCATTGCTCATAAGAAATCAGAGGTGATAAAATGGTCAAAAGAGTCACGATAATAGTTTTAGACAGTTTAGGTGTAGGCGCACTGCCGGACGCTGACATTTACGGAGATGCCGGCGCAGACACTTTAGGTCATATAGAAGACAGATACAGTCTGGACATACCAAACCTGAGAAAGCTGGGTTTGGGAAATATAAAGGGGACTGCGGGAGGAAGACTTTCGGTACAGAGTCCATCAGGGGCCTTCGGAAGATTTGCTGAAAGCTCCAAGGGAAAGGATACGATCACAGGTCATTGGGAAATAGCAGGCTTGTGTACGGAGACCCCTTTCAAAACCTATCCTGAAGGGTTTCCGAAAGAATTTATGGATGAGTTTTCTAAGGCTATAGGCAGAGGATATATAGGAAACTGCAGGGCTTCAGGGACGGAGATAATAAAAGAGCTGGGAGAAGAACACGAAAAGTCGGGAAAAGTGATAATATATACTTCTGACGACAGTGTTTTTCAGGTGGCGGCAAATACGGATGTCATACCTCTTGAAGAGCTGTATTCAATATGTGAAAAAGCACGCGAGATGCTTCATGGAGAGTATGCCTGCGGAAGAGTCATCGCAAGACCTTATATACTTAAAGACGGAGAAAGGATAAGGACTTCAGACAGAAAAGACTATTCGGTATCACCGCCTGAAGATACTATGCTGGATATCATCAGCAGATCCGGCAAAAAAGTCTACGCAGTAGGAAAGATACGGGACATTTTCAACGGCAGAGGAGTCAGTGAAGCTGTCCATACGGAAAACAACGATGATGGGATAACCAAGACGATAGAGGCTATGTCCATGGACTTCGACGGACTGATTTTCACAAATCTCGTGGATTTTGATTCAAAGTTCGGACACAGAAGAGATCCGGAAGGCTACGGAAAAGCAATAGAAGCTTTTGACAGGAGACTTCCGGAAATAATCGGGTCTATGAGAGATGAGGATATACTTATAATGTGTTCAGACCACGGCAATGACCCTGTGCACAGCGGCTGGGACCATACAAGAGAGTATATCTTCGGTCTTGTCACCGGAAGTAAAGTAAAGCCGGGAACGGATCTGGGGACAAGAAATACTTTTGCAGACATAGGGGCCACTGTAGCGGATATACTTACTGACGGGAAACAGAGAACTCCTACAGGTCAAAGTTTTAAAAAGCTTATTTTGTAGAGCGGGAGATATATTATGAATACAGTTGATGTCATAACTAAAAAAAGAGATGGATATTCCCTGAGCGATGATGAAATAAGGTACATGGTCATGGGATATACAAAGGATGAGATCCCGGATTATCAGATGGCTGCATTTTTGATGGCTGTCTATTTCAAAGGGATGGACAAAAGAGAGACTGTATCTTTGACAAAGGCAATGAAAGAGTCCGGTGATGAAGTGGATCTTTCAGAGATAGAAGGTATAAAAGTCGATAAGCACAGCACCGGAGGTGTAGGTGACAAAACCACGCTTATCGCAGGGCCGGTGGCGGCTGCGTGCGGAGTTCCCGTAGCAAAGATGAGCGGCAGAGGTCTGGGATTCACAGGCGGCACCATAGACAAGCTTGAATCTATACCAGGATTTATGACATCGGTCAAAGAAGCTGATTTCATAAGGCAGGTAAACGAGTGCGGCATAGCTCTGATAGGACAGACAGGGCAGATAGCTCCGGCTGATAAAAAGATATATGCTTTGAGAGATGTTACGGCGACGGTAGGTAACCTCAGTCTGATAACCTCAAGCGTTATGAGCAAAAAGCTGGCGGCAGGCACAGATGCAATAGTACTCGATGTGAAATGCGGAAACGGTGCATTTATGAAGACTGTAGACGAAGCAGAAAAGCTGGCGTCTTTAATGGTGGATATCGGAAACCGATCCGGTAAAAGGACAGTAGCTGTCATCACGGATATGCAGCAGCCTCTCGGACATGCGGTGGGAAATGCGCTGGAAGTTATAGAAGCGATAGAAGTGCTTAAAGGAAGAGGACCTGAAGACATAACAGATCTTTCTGTAAACTTGAGCGGGATAATGATATATCTTGGAAAATGCGCCGGCAGCATCGCAGAGGGCGTCGAAAGAGCAAGGGAAGCTCTGATGGACGGAAGAGCGCTTGAAAAGTTCAGAGATCTCGTATCAGGACAAGGCGGAGACCAGAGGATAACAGAGGATTATTCACTGCTTCCGCAGAGCAGATGTCATCTTGAACTCAAGGCGGATGAGGATGGATTTATTTCAGAGATAGATGCTATGAAGACAGGTATCGCATCCCAGCATACAGGCGCGGGACGTGAAAAAAAAGAAGATGATATAGATCTTTCAGCAGGTATATATTTTGAGAAGAAAGCAGGGGATGAAGTAAAAAAGGGAGAGATTATATGTTCAGTACATGGTAATGATGTAAAGAAAGCAGAAAAGGCATTGGAAGAAATGAAAAATGCTGTTAAAATAAGCAGGGATAATTTGAAAACTCCAAAGCTGATAAAAAAAATAATCGAATAGAGGTGATTTTATGAAACGGATAATTGCCGTATTCACTGCTGCTGTAATGCTGGCTGCCGCAGTTTTTTCACTTTCGGCATGCGGCGGAGGAGATGATGCAGGAACATCCAACGGTGATAAAGGTGAAATCGCCATGATCGTTGACGGAGATAAGCTCAAGGAAGGTTCATTTTCAGAAGACACGTGGAAAAGCCTGCAATCGGTCTGTGAGGAAAACAGCCTGACCTGCAAATACTACACTACTAAAAATCCTTCGCAGGAGACATATCTGACATCTATTCAAAAGGCAGTTGATGAAGGTGCAAAGATGATAATCCTTCCAGGCGCAAATTTTGAGACTACAGCCTATGCAGCACAGAGCGCATACCCGGATGTATATTTTCTCATAATAGACGGAGTGCCTCATGACGGGAACGATAACTATGCCACTTCAGCAAATACGGTTAGTATAATATTTGCTGAAGAAGAGGCCGGATATCTTGCAGGTTATGCGGCTGTAAAAGAAGGATATAAAAACCTTGGATTCATGGGAGGTCAGGAGCTTCCGTCCGTGAAGAGATACGGATACGGATTTGTTCAGGGCGCTGCAGCTGCGGCTGCTGAGAATGAAGAAAAAGTGACGGTGAGATATCATTACACCGGTACCTTTGATGAATCGGATGAAGTAAAAGCTCTGGCCGAAAAGTGGTATGACGAAAAGACGAAAGTGATATTTGCATGCGGAGGAGCGATGAACAATTCAGTGATATCGGCAGCAGAAGAGAAGAGCGGCCTGGTTATCGGATCAGATATAGATCAGAGCGCGCTTTCGGAAACCGTCATAACTTCCGCAGAAAAAAGTCTTGAAACAGCGATCTCAGATATCGTTGGGAATTATGCAGATGATAAATTTACAGGCTCGATGGCATTCAATTATGCGGCTAAGAACAACGGTGTAGCGCTGGAGATGGAGAATTCCAAGTTAGAGACATTTACTGAAGAAAACTATAATAAAGTATTCAATAAGCTGAAGTCGGGAGAGATCGAACTGAAAAAAGATACAAGCGTAAAAGCTGTTACAGAGCTTGCAGGAGATTTCCTTACGATACAGGCAGAATAAAATAAAAAAGTTAAAATGATATGAGCATGAATTTCAAAGGTGGACTTAAAGCTTTGGCATATGACCGGAGCGGGGATGTGAAGAAGAGGGGAAGGATGAGCGATTATGAAAAACAATAAGACAAAAGGCAGGATACTTGACAAATCGATTGAAATGTTCAATGTCAGGCAGGCTTCCAATGTGAGCACGGTGCAGATATCCAAAGATATGGGTATAAGTCCGGGCAACCTCTATTATTACTATTCAAATAAAGAGGAAATAATAAGGAAGGTATGGGAAGAACGCATATGTGCAGAGATATTATCGCTTGCAGATGCGGCCGACGAAACGGATTCAGAGGAAAAGCTCAGAGATTACTGCGAAAAATATGCGGAGCATTATGCAAGGTACAGTTTTTTTTATCTGGAAATGCCGACACTTTTTGCAAATGACAGAGAGCTGAAAAAAGCTTATTTGGAAACGGTGGAAAAAGAAACGGATGCTGCGGTAAAGATCCTGAACAATCTTGCGGAAGCAGGAGTTATCGGAGAAATTGACAGCATGTACAAAAAATTTACAGGAATGAATCTCATTACCGTCATGCGTAATTCGTGGATAGATGCATTTTGTTTAGGAGAAAGAAGCGGATCAGGAAGCGATGAGGCAGCGGGGCACACAGAATATATATGGGGACGCATGAAAGCTTTTATAGAGCCTTACATGCGAGATAAGGTAGATGAAGAAGAGATACAACAACAATAATAAAATAAAGATAACAGTATATGTGATAATAAGGGCGCTGGTAGTTGCAGTCATGATAAGTGAGATAATCGACAGAGATCTCAACAACATCATGATATGCGCACTTACGCTCATACTTCTCATGCTGCCTGATATGCTTGAACACAGACTCAGGATCAAGCTTCCGACAGCGCTGGAAGTTATGATAGTACTGTTTATATTTGCGGCAGAGATCCTTGGAGAGATACATGGATTTTACGTGATGTTCCCGGAATGGGACGATATGCTCCATACTATCAACGGATTTCTTGCCGCTGCCGTGGGAGTTGCGATGATAGATATCCTCAATCGCTCGGAGAAAGTAAAGTTTCAATTGACTCCACTTTCCGTAGCTTTAGCGGCATTTTCTTTTTCCATGACAATAGGAGTTCTGTGGGAGTTTTTTGAATGTATTATGGATACATATTTCGGCAAGGATATGCAGAAGGATACATGGGTTAGCGCCTTCAATTCGGTGGCCCTTGATCCGTCAGGAGAGAACACTCCGGTGCATGTGGATGTGGAATCAGTGTCTGTAAACGATATGAAATGGGATAAGTATCTTGATATAGGTCTTTACGATACTATGCATGATCTGTTCGTAAACTTTGTCGGAGCTGCAATATTTTCTGTCATAGGATTTTTCTACGTAAAGAACAGAGGACACGGTATAGCTGCGGAATTCATACCTACAATGGATGAAGAAAGAGAAAATGAAGATGAAAAACTGATATAGAGCATCTGATATACAGGATACGGAGGAACAGTAATGATAAAACAGGTACCGGAAAACCCTGCAAAAAACCGGAATAACAATTCTATCTGGCTTGTTGTCGTTGCCGCGCTCACAGTAACGTGTTACATAACTGCGAATATAATGGCGGTAAAGATGGTGGAAATTGGCGGCAAGGCCTGGTTTGATGCAGGTACGATAACTTTTCCCATAGCATATATGCTCGGGGATGTACTTACGGAGATATGGGGCTTTAAAACTGCAAGAAAGATAATACTGCTTACATTTGTATGTAATTTTATACTTGTTGTCTGTACATATATAGGAGTATTCCTGCCGTCGCCGGAATATATGTCAGAGGTCACACAAGCTTATTCGGTGATATTCACATATACGCCAAGGATACTTGCTGCTTCGCTTATTGCTTTTGTTGCGGGACAGATTTCAAATGCATGGGTAATGAGTGCTGTAAAAAAAATGACTAAAGGAAAGTATCTGTTTGTCAGAACGATAACAAGTTCTGCAGTCGGATATATCTTTGATACAGGAGTTTTTGTTCTGATAGCCTATATAGGGACAGCGATAACTGAAGATATAGTGAGCATGATAGTGGTACAATACATAGCAAAGCTTGCGATAGAGGCGATTTTTTCCACTCCGCTTGCATACGGTGCAGTGGCGTTTTTAAAGAGAAAGGCAGGAGTTTCAAATGAGTGATCTGAAAAGATACTCCCTCATAGAAGATCATATGAAGAGGGAATTCCTGCTGCTCCAGGGAAGAGGATGCGTGTGGAAAAAATGCGCATTCTGCGATTACTATAAGGATGTGAGCGATGATCCTTTTTCGGTAAATAAAGATGTGATAGACAGGATAGAGGGAAAATTCGGAGTCGTAGATGTCATAAATTCAGGCTCGATATTCGAGATGGACGATATGAGCATGAGTTATTTAAGGGATAAACTCGTGCAGAAAAATGTGAAAACACTGTGGTGCGAGAGTCATTGGCTGTACAGGGACAGACTCGATGAAATAAGAAAATATTTCGATGGTATAAATGTGAAGTTTCGCATCGGAGTTGAAACTTTTGACGAAGATATGCGCCGCAGATGGAACAAAGGGATACCGGGTGAAGTCACAGCGGAGGATATCGGCAAATACTTTGACGGAGCATGTCTGCTCGTCTGCGTGGAAGGTCAGACGAAGGATATGATACTTGAAGACATAGATACAGCGTATAGGAATTTTGAATATTTCAGCGTGAATGTATTCATGGAAAATTCCTGTCAATTGAAGCGGGATGAGGATCTCGTGCGCTGGTTTGCGGATGAAATAGCCCCTGAACTTGAAAAATACAGCAATATAGAAGTACTTATCAACAATACCGACCTTGGAGTCGGGTGAAAAGATATTATGCCGTTTTGAGAAAGCCTTGCAGAGCAAGAGCGGAGCCTGAAACGGCTTTTATGATTTTACATATAATTTACAATAGGTTAATACGGACATAATCGTATACATATATAATTATAATGCCATT
>UQNP01000071.1 GCA_900542385.1 uncultured Eubacterium sp. | reverse complement strand
ATCAATATTTTCTCCGCGTTTCATCCATGGAACAATATAATCGAAAAAAAGATGAATATGCGCGAATGTGTCAGGCGGCATCTCTCGGCATACCAATGAGCAGACCTATTGAATTCGGCATTTGTGAAGACGGCGTTTATTCTATCCAGAGCTGGATCGACGGCGAGGATGCCGAACAGGTTATTCTCGGCTGTTCTGATACAGAACAGTACGTCTACGGTTTTGAAGCGGGACGAATACTTAGAAAGATTCATTCCATACAGGCTCCTGCGACACAGGAGGGTTGGGAATCCCGTTTTAACCGAAAGATAGACAATAAAATTAAAAAATATAAGTGCCGCGGAAGATCCACAAAAAGAATCTGTGAAGAATATATCTTTCACCATATCGAAAGGCGAAGTGGTAGCATTTTTTAATGATATGGATAGACATTTTAAACGAAGCAGAATAATGGATCTTATAACATTAAAAGAAAAGAGTAGTTCAGGAAGAATAAGAATAAACGGTACAGTAAAAAGCATTTCAAATTTGTCAAAAGTCTTTGATCCTAAATTAAGCGGAAGAAAAAATATATATTTGAGATGTGAACGTTTAGGAATGAGCAGACTTGAAACGGAAATTGTTGAATCAGAAATAATACATTGCAGCAAAATTGAAAATTGCGTTGATAGACCTGTAGAAAAATATACTGATGAACAGAAAATGTGTCTGGCTTTGATGATAGATTCATATATAAAACGCGATATACAGATAGTGAATTGGGCAATGGAAATAAAAGATGAAAATCTGATAGATAACATTCGAAATAAAACGAAAAATTTTGTTGATAGCGGAGGAACATTTATCATGTTTTCAAAATCAATAAATAATGCAAAAGCTTTATGCAAGCGGGGAATCATAATTAAAAACGGGGAAATCATAGCTGATGGCAGTATCGACGATATATGTAATTTTTATTTGGAGATAACAGAACGTGGCATTAAATAAAGCGAATGATGTGTACAGAAAATATGAAAAACTGAAAAATGATTATTCTACGGTTGTGTTTTTAGATTATCTCCGTAAAGCAAAGTCTGAAGAAGGAATTTACAAAATAAAGATATCTGATAGGGATATAAATATAGAAAATAACAAAATGTTTCTAAGCAAACTGATCAAAGAAGGATATGCATATAAAAACAAAGATGTTTCGATAGTCTCTACGGTCAGAGGAAGAAAGTTAATATCAAAAGATAGGGTAAAGATATCTGAAAAGGGAAAGGAGCTTTTGGGGAAAAGAGATGACTGGCTCAAGTTTTTTTATTTTGCATCGCCGTTCACGAATATTGGTGAATATGAAAGATCAAAGGAACAAATAGGGACAGGTGCAGAGTTTGAAACGATAATGATTGCTATACTTTCGGATAAGATAGAAACTCGACGGAGCAGAGAAGATTACAGAGGTTTAAAAAATCTTTTCCTGGATATAGGAGAGTTGTATAAAAGTGTCTCATATGATTCGCGTGCAATGTACTGTTTCGTTGCGGCTTTGTATTTTGATGTGAGCGGGATTGAGTATTACGATGCGTTCAGAAAGTATATGAGAAGAATGATTTCATACAAACAGCTAAAAAGAGAATACAGAGGCATATACATAGATCCTAGGATATTGGAAGATATACGAAAAGCGAAGGAAGGATATATGTCTGATATGGTAGATCATATTTTTTTAAAAAATCCTATGAAAATAAATTTTTATACAAAGAATCGGTTAAAGGAACTGATGACAGATATAGTGGATGACAAATTTTCATATAAAAAATGGATAGATTACTCCTTCAGCATATTTGATGATATGGTCACTATTGCAGAAAAGAAACGACAGAGGAGAGTCCAATATGGCACGATTTGAGAAGGTGAGTATGTTTGGATTCGAAATATATTCAGGATCACGTATTGTATTGATGGAGAAAATACATAGAGATATGGGTACTGGTATGCGAAATGTGATATTTGCGATAAATCCCTTAAAAGTAATCATGTCGGAAGAAAATGAAGAAGTAAAGAAAATCATAAGAAGCGCAGATATATTGATCCCTGACGGGATAGGCATATTGTATGCGGCAAAGAAAGAACATTTGCATATAAAGGAGAGAATTACCGGTATAGATCTGATGAATGAGTTATGCCGGATGTCCGTAGAAATAAAAGCATCTGTGTTCATATATGGTGCAGAGCAAGGTAATCTTGAGCAGGCAGTGATAAATTTGAAGAACTTATATCCGGGAATAGATATCGCAGGACACATAACAGGATATGAAAAAAATGAAGAATATGTAAATAAACTGATAAACGACAGCGGAGCGGATATTTTATTTGTTGCTATGGGAAGTCCCATACAGGAGATATATATCGATGAAAACAAGGACAAACTTCCAAGCGTCAAGGTATTCCTTGGAGTTGGCGGATCTGTTGATGTGATGTCCGGGAATGTCAAAAGAGCGCCTCTCTGGGTCAGGAGAGCAAATCTGGAGTGGCTCTACAGAATATGCTTTCAGCCCAGAAGGCTTCCCAATATCAAAAAAATATTAGAGTTTATATTTAAAATTTCGCAGGAAAAGAAGGAGAAGAAATGAACATAAGCGTTGTTGGACTGGGGTATATAGGATTGCCGACTGCAATAATTTTGGGACTCAACGAGCATAATGTTAGGGGATTTGATATCGATGAAAGCATAGTAACAAAGCTTAATGAAGGTCACATACATATAGTGGAAAAAGGACTTCAGCCACTTTTCGAGGAAGTGATAGAAGACGGGAATTTCAAAGCATACAGTGAACTTCAGGAGAGTGACATTTACATAATATCAGTACCCACGCCTTTTAGGGAAGGAAGAGCCGATAAAGTGGCGGATCTTTCATATGTGGAAAACGCCGCAGAAATGGTTGCTGAAAAGCTGAAAGAGGGAGATATGGTAATTTTGGAATCAACGGTCCCTCCCGGTGCGACTAGGAGAATGACGGACTTGCTTGCCGAGAAAAGCGGACTTCCAAGAGAGAGCTTTTATACAGCTCATTGTCCTGAAAGGGTGCTTCCGGGGAATATAATGTATGAAATGGAGCATAACGACAGGATAATAGGAGCGGAAAGAGAAGAATCCGCACTTAAAGCCAAGGAATTGTACGAAACTTTTCTGAAGGGCGGGATGATATTTGTCACCGACGATGTGACGGCGGAGATGTGCAAGTTGGTGGAAAATTCATACAGAGATGTCAATATCGCTTTTGCCAATGAACTATCGATAATATGCGACAAATTAAAAATAGATACGAGAAATCTGATAGAGCTTGCCAACAAGCATCCGAGAGTGAATATACTTTCACCGGGCATAGGAGTGGGAGGTCACTGTCTTGCTGTTGACCCTTATTTTATAACAGGCGAGTTTAAGGAAGAATCCGCACTGATAGATACCGCAAGACAGGTCAATAGCTTTAAGCCGCTTTACATATCAAAACGTATAGAGGATATGGTGGATGGAAACAAAGATGCGAAAATAGCGATACTGGGGATGAGTTACAAACCCGATATAGATGATTTCAGAGAGAGCCCGTCGGTGATACTGGCAAAAGACCTTATTATCAAAGGGTACAACGTGAAAGGATGCGACCCCAACACGGACAGAGAGATGCTTGAAGGTATAGATATGATAAGTCTGGATGAAGCACTCAGCAAGGCTGATCTTTTGGTGATAGCGCAGAATGACAGAGAGTTCATTGAAAGAAAAGACGAGATAAAAGAGCGACGTCATTTTTACGCTTGATATAAGCATCATATTTTCGGAGGATTGTTCTTGAAAAGATTTTTTATAAAACTGAGACATCTGACCTGGCGCAGAGTCATCAATAAGATAAGACAGATTATCGACAACATGATTACGGGATTCACGTTCAGAAAGATTCCGCAGCAAAACCTCGAACTGTTTGAAAAACTTGAGAATATTGCCGGAGAAATACCGGATTCAAACGGCAGTACATATTATTCAAAAGCTGATATCAAGATAGGCATAATAACGGATGAATTCATGTACAACTACTACAAGGACGCAGCAAGATTCATAACCGTAGGACGTGATAATTTTAAAG
This sequence comes from uncultured Eubacterium sp., assembly GCA_900542385.1. Taxonomy (GTDB): domain Bacteria; phylum Bacillota; class Clostridia; order Peptostreptococcales; family Anaerovoracaceae; genus Lentihominibacter; species Lentihominibacter excrementavium. The sequence continues at coordinate 4,535 of UQNP01000071.1, read as the reverse complement.
AGATAATAGATAATGCGGATATAGACATACTGATGTATGTAAGCTGCTGGAGAGGCATGCATGGCGATGACTGGTACGGAGACGAGAGGCATGGTGAAATCCCGGAAGTAATAGAATATGCGAATGCAAGGGATATAACTACGGTATTCCATTCTATAGAAGATCCGACAAACTATGAACGGTATCTGCCGATAGCGGCAAAGTGCGACTACATATTTACTACGGATGCAGACTGCGTAGAACGATATAAAGAAGATACGGGAAACGAAAATTCCTTTCTTCTGGAGTACGGGGTCAATCCTCTGTTTCACAATCCAATAGGTATAAATAAAAAATACAGCCGAGAAAATGAATACGACCATTTCATGGTGTTTTTCGCCGGGAGCTGGATGGACAGATACAAAAACAGATGCCGCGATATGAATATGATATTCAGTGGAGTACTGGAAAGCGGCATCGGCATGATGATAGCGGACAGAAATGCCTGGGTGAAACTTCCGGGATACAGATTTCCGAGAAAGTTTCAGGGATTTACCGTACCCGCTATTGAGCATACCTTGCTTCAGAAAGTGCATAAGATGTTTGATTTCAATGTGAACATCAATACGGTGCAGGACAGTCCGAGCATGTGCGCCATGAGAGTTTACGAGCTTCAGGCGCTGGGGTGTCTGATGATATCAAATTATTCCCTTGCCGTTTCTGAAAATTTTCCGGGCTTGTTCGTGATAAATGAATCTTCCGAAGTCGGTGAAATACTGAAAGGATACAGCCGTAAGGAGCTTTACAGGATGCAGGTGGAAAACCTGAGAAATGTAATGAGCGATAAAACCGTATTCGACAGACTTAACTATATATTTGAAAAAAGCGGAGTGAATCACAGATTCGCTGAAAAGCGTGTTACGGTGCTGTGCAGAGAAAAGACGGAAAAGATACGCAGCATGTTTGAAGCGCAGGAATACGATGCAAAGGCGCTCATGGAAGAGGACAGATATGACATCGCAAAGAACGAGAGCGATTTTGTGGCGTATTTTGATGAGAAAAACGATTACGGCAGATATTACCTGACGGATATGCTCAACGCATTCAAATACTGTGATATAGATTTTGTCACAAAGGATGAGCGTTGCGGGGAGGAGGAATACGGATTCACAGAAAAGGCACACGATGTCGGAAGGACAGTCATGACTGCCGAAAAGTATGCGCAGCTTTGCGCGGCGGAAGGTGATGATATACGGGGCAGAGGATTCAGGATAGACGGATTTGAAATAAATGAAACGAAAGAGAGGAGCGGTCAGGATAAAGAGATCGCTGTGATAGTGCCGGTATACAACAACGGAGAATATCTCAGAGGGAGATGTTTCAGGAGCCTTCTGCGCAGCGGAGCATTCGACATCATGCAAATATATCTCATAGACGACGGCTCGGATAATAAGGACACTGTCAAAACGATAAAAGAACTGGAAATGCGTTATGACAATGTCACATCTTATTTCTTTGAAAAGGGCGGCAGCGGCAGTGCAGCGCGTCCGAGAAACAAAGGCGTGGAAATATCGCATGAGCCTTATATAACGTACCTGGATCCTGACAATGAAGCCGTCGGCAACGGATATTTGAAACTGTATGAAAAGATAAAAAGCACCGGCGCGGATATGGCATTCGGCGCCATACAGATGAGAGCGACGTCGCAGAAACTGATGCGGATAGGATATCTGCTGAAAAGCGGTCTGATAAACGACCCGAGGAATCTGCTGGTTTCAGAGAATTTCAGGACGCAGAGCATACAGGCGTGCCTCGTAAGGCGAGAGCTTATCACTGAAAACGGACTTGAAAATCCGGAGGGAGCATTTGGAGAAGACACGCTGTTTTTCGATGAGCTTATGCTCAATGCGGAGAAAGTATATTATCTCAACGAAGTGATACATATATATTACGCGCAGAGAATGAATTCATCGATAAACGATATAGGCGCAGGATTTTTTGAGAAATCTCTGATTCTCGAAAGGTATCAGGTCAGGAGGCTGTCCGAGTACGGTCTTCTGGATGAATACAAGCGAAGAAAACTCGACTATTTCATAATCAACTGGTATATAGACAAACTGGGTGATGCATCGGCACAGGAAAAAGAGAAATGCATCGAAACAATAGCGGAAATCGTGGCTCTGTACGGAAAGACGATAGATGATTATGCCGCTTACATCAAGGAGAAGCAATAATGTTTATAAGAGACCTGAAAAGGTATTACAAATACGCCATGTATTCCGCAGCATCGGAACTGAAGTCCCAGGTGGCGGGCTCGTATCTGGGATGGATGTGGTGGATACTCGACCCTCTGCTGTTCATGCTGGTATATACTTTCGTGGCTATGTATGTGTTTCAGTATCAGGTGGACAATTTTCCTCTGTTCGTATTCATGGGAATCACAGTCTGGAATTTTTTCGGGGCGACGGTGGAAAGCTGCGTAGGCATAATAAACTCATATTCGGCGGTGACGAAAAAGGCGTATATACCGAAGTTCATACTGGTGCTCATGCGGCAGTTCGAGAATATGATAAAGATGTTCATAAGTCTCGGCATATGTCTTATCACCATAATAGTCCTGCAAATACCGATAACCTTAAATATATTGATGATAATACCCATATTCGTTGTGTATTTTGTTCTCATATTCGGAGTAGGCTCGCTGTTTGCGTGTATCGGAGTATTCGTATCGGACTTAAGTCATGTATTGACGGTAATGATGCGGTTTCTCTTTTATCTGTCAGGGGTGTTTTACGCGGTTGACAGGTTCAGCGAGGGGCTCCTTGAGGTCTACAACATGATATGTCCTACGGGATTTATCATAATGCAGTTCAGGAATGTAATGATGTACGGTATGAGCGCAGATTATCTGATGCTGCTCTACTGGCTGGCAATAGGACTTATACTCAGCTTTATTGGTGTAAAGATACTTTACAGAGGCGAAAAGGATTTCATGAAGGTGGTGTTCTGATGGATGAAATCGCGATAGATGTGAGAAATGTGACCATCGCTTACCGCGGCAACAGCGCCGTGAATTACAGAGTGTTCATCAAAAATATGTTCAAGCCTAAAAGCAGGAGAGTATCCGCAGGCAGTGCGTTTGAAGCGGTAAAGAATGTGTCCTTTGATGTGAAGAGAGGAGAGACCGTAGGCATAGTGGGAGAAAACGGCTCAGGGAAAAGTACGCTTCTCGGCGCCATAGCCGGCGTTTACGGTGTGGATAAGGGCGGCATCATCGTAAAGAGCGACAGATGTTCTCTTCTTTCCCTCGGTACGGGATTTCAGTCGAGGCTTTCGGGTTATCAGAATATATTTCTTTCAGGGTACGCTATGGGATTCACGAAAGAGGAGATAACGGGAGCGCTTGACGAAATAATAGAGTTTTCGGAGCTGGGAGATTTCATATACAAGCCTGTGAAGACTTATTCCAGCGGTATGTACTCAAAGCTGGCGTTTTCGATAAGCTCGATACTGACTCCGGAGATACTGCTGGTAGATGAAATCTTAAGCGTAGGAGATATGAGATTCAGAGAAAAGAGCTACGCTAAGATGAAGCAGATGATAAACGACGAGCACAGGAGCGTTTTGATAGTAAACCATTCGACAGAAAGCCTGCGGGGACTGTGCAGCAGGATACTGTGGCTCCACAGAGGAGAGATGAAGATGTTCGGAAAAACAGATGAAGTGCTGGACGCGTATAAGAAGTTTATGGTGGGATGAAATGAAAGAATATAATGTAAAGAAGATAAAACTTAAGGACGGAACAGCTTTTTCAGGATATGAAGGAGAGTATATATTTGAAAGAGTTGAATCGACAGGGCAGTATTATGAAAGTCCGATATTAGATAAGTGGACAGAAGAAATCGGGCATGTCGATGTGATTTTTGATATAGGAGCTAATATTGGAAACCATACATTGTATTTTTCCCGAAATACAGATGCAAAAAAAATATATTCTTTCGAACCATTCAAAATGAATTTTGAAAGGCTTAGAGAAAACGTAAGAAATAATAACATCTCAGATAAAGTCAGTATATACAATGAAGCTATAGGTGAAAAAAAAGGATATATAGTGCTGAAGAGTATAGATGAAAACAATCTCAGCAGTGCAACATTTGAATATGCGGATAACAAAAAAGGAGATGCTGAAGTTATAAGTCTCGATGAATTTATAATAAAAGAAAAAATCAAAAATGTAGATTTAGTTAAAATAGGCACAGAAGGGTTTGAAGAATCGGTAATAAAGGGAATGTTGGAAACGATAAAAACATTCAGCCCTACCTTATGGATAGAAGTAAGTCCGGATAGCTTTAATAAAATAAGTGCGGTTTTAAAAAACTTTGATTATATCCTCGTTGATATACAGGGATGCAATCTTTTATATAAGAACAGATCACGCTTTCCATCATCCAAGAGTATAGAATCGGATACAATAATGGGAAGCATGTTGATGTACTATGATAAAACAAATAAATATTACAGCCATTACCTGACTGCGAAACAATGGCTCAGCAATA
>UQNP01000070.1 GCA_900542385.1 uncultured Eubacterium sp. | reverse complement strand
TAATATTTTAATCTTCGGGGCAGGGTGAAATTCCCGATCGGCGGTAAAGTCCGCGAGCGTGAAAGCGCAGGATCTGAGGCATAGACTTGTTTTCAGATCAGGATTTGGTGAGATTCCAAAACCGACAGTTAAAGTCTGGATGAGAGAAGATATGACAAACGTATCTATTTGCGTGTTTTTTTGTTCACATATGCCCTGAAACATTTTGTTTCAGGGTTTTTAAGTACTTTTTCATATGTGCGCAAAATGTCCGCGGATATATCCGTTGTCTTACCTTAAGACGAAAGCCCCGGTCATAAAAGTCCGGGTTTTTTTATTGCATACCGAAGAAATATGATCTTGCGGAGGTATATTTGCAATGACGACAACACAAGAAAATTATATGAAAAAAGCTCTGGATCTGGCTGTAAAAGGCTGCGGACATGTAAATCCAAACCCTCTCGTGGGAGCTGTCATCGTTAAAGACGGAAAAATAATCGGCGAAGGATATCACGAAAAATACGGCGGACTCCATGCGGAAAGAGCAGCTCTTTTATCATGCAGTGAATCTGCGGAAGGTGCGGAAATGTACGTGACACTGGAGCCATGCTGCCACTACGGTAAACAGCCTCCCTGCACCGATGCAATAATAGCATCAGGCATAAAACATGTTTATTTCGGCTCTGTCGATCCCAATCCGTCTGTAAACGGCAGAGGCAGCCGAATACTGAAAAAAGCCGGTATTCAGGTCACCGAGGGATTTATGAAGAAAGAATGTGATGAGATAAACGAAGTCTTCTTTCATTACATCACCAAGTCACTTCCATATGTGATACTGAAATACGCTATGACATACGACGGCAAAATAGCTACAAAAAGCGACAAATCAAAATGGATAACAGGAGAAGCTGCCCGCGCTAAAGTCCACAGCGACAGAAACAGATATTCTGCAATACTTGTCGGTATCGGCACCGTACTCAAAGACGACCCTCTCCTCACCTGCCGTATCCCAAATGGAAGAAGCCCCGTCCGCATAATATGTGATACTGATCTTTCTGTGCCAATGACTTCTCAGATAGTCCGCACTGCCAAAGAATACAGAACCATCATAGCATCGGACACCAGCAGACTAATTTCTTATTCACAAGATACAGCATGGATGAACAAAGCAGAAGATCTCAAAAAAGCAGGCTGTGAAATCATCCATATCCCATCAATGGAAGGAATGCTGGATATGAAGCTTCTGATGAAAAAACTGGCAGCTCTTGAGATAGACAGCGTGATAATAGAAGGCGGCGGAGGGATCAACTGGTCAGCTCTCAAAAGCGGCATAGTAAACAAAGTACAGATATACGTGGCGCCGAAGATTTTCGGCGGCGCAGGCGCTCCCTCCCCTGTCATGGGAGAAGGGATCGACTCACCGAATGAAGCTTATGAATTCTCCGCTCCTAAGCTGACCGTTTTAGGAAATGACATACTTATGGAAAGCGAGGTAAAAAATGTTCACCGGAATAGTTGAAGAGATCGGACAAGTACGCTCCATAAAAAAAGGCGCTTTTTCCGCTCAGCTTGCGATAGAAGCGAGAGAAATCCTGTCAGATGTGAAAAACGGAGACAGCATTGCTGTAAACGGAGTATGCCTCACCGTAACATCCTTTTCATCGAAGAGATTTACGGCAGATGTTATGCATGAGACTTTAAACCGATCCAATCTGGGCTTACTTTCACCGGGAAGCTTTGTGAATCTTGAGCGCGCGATGAAAGCCGGCGGAAGATTCGGAGGGCACATCGTATCGGGACATATCGATGGTACCGGAAACATAATTTCTCTGAAAAAAGACGACAACGCAGTGTGGTACACCATATCCGCCAGGCCTAAGATCATGAGATACATAATAGAAAAAGGCTCCATTGCAATAGACGGCATAAGTCTTACGGTCGCAGAAACAGACGAACAGCGATTTAAAGTTTCCGTCATACCCCATACAGCCGAAAACACGATATTATCCTTGAAAAAAGCCGGCGATACGGTAAACCTTGAAAACGACTGTATAGGAAAATACATAGAAAAGCTTATTGCACCTTATGCAGATCCGCCTGACGATACGCCGGCATCTTCAATAACAAAAGAATTTCTTATAGAAAACGGATTTTAAAAGGAGGTATTTCAAATGTTCAAATTCAACACTGTACCGGAAGCTCTGGAAGACCTTAAAAAAGGCAGAATAATACTGGTCACCGATGATGAAGACAGAGAAAATGAAGGAGATATGATATGCGCCGCCCAGTTTGCCACAACTGAAAACGTCAACCTGATGGCAAGCGCCGCAAAGGGACTGATATGTATGCCGATGAGCGAAGAATTCTGCTCTCGCCTTAAATTCCCTCAGATGGTAAGCGACAATACCGACAACCACGAAACGGCTTTTACCGTTTCCATAGATCATATATCCACCACCACAGGCATCTCCGCCGAAGAACGGGGGGTCACAGCAAGAGCCTGTGCAGACGAAAACGCGCGGCCTGAAGACTTCAGAAGACCGGGCCATATGTTCCCTCTCAGATCAAAGAAAAACGGCGTACTCGAAAGAAACGGCCACACAGAGGCCACCGTAGATCTGATGCGCCTTGCAGGGCTAAAAGAATGCGGACTTTGCTGCGAAGTCATGAAAGAAGACGGAACTATGATGAGAACTCCTCAGCTCATAGAACTGGCACAGAAATACGATATGAAGTTCATAACCATTAAAGAACTCCAGGACTACAGAAAAAAGCATGAAAAGCTCGTAAATTGCGAAGCCTGCGTCGATCTGCCCACAAAATACGGTAAGTTCAAGGCTTACGGATATGTAAACAAGCTGAACGGAGAGCATCACGTAGCCCTCGTAAAGGGAGATATCGGCGATGGAAAGAATCTCCTGTGCCGAGTTCATTCCGAATGTCTTACAGGAGATACATTCGGCTCTCTTAGATGCGACTGCGGTGACCAGCTTGCCACAGCTATGACCATGATAGAAAAAGAAGGACGCGGCATACTTTTATACATGCGTCAGGAAGGACGCGGCATAGGTCTCATAAATAAGCTCAAAGCATATGAGCTCCAGGATCAGGGCCTTGACACTCTCGACGCAAATCTCGCCCTCGGCTTTGCCGGCGATCTGAGAGAATACTTTATAGGTGCGCAGATACTCAGAGATTTGGGTGCAAAGGAACTGCGGCTCCTCACCAACAACCCGGATAAAGTTTATCAGCTTTCAGATTTCGGTATGGAAATAACAGAAAGAATACCTATACAGATAGAAGCAACCGAATGTGACAGCTTTTATCTGAAAACAAAAAAAGAGCGTATGGGACACCTGCTCAATATTTAAATCTATAAATATTATTATGAATACAATGTAAAGGAGAACACAATGAAAGTATACGAAGGAAAATTAGTATCTGAAAAAATCAGGATCGCCATAGTAGCGTCACGTTTCAATGAATTCATCACATCCAAGCTCCTCTCCGGCGCTTTGGACACTCTAAAACGCCATGGCGTAAGCGATGATGACATAGAGACAGCATGGGTGCCCGGAGCCTTCGAGATCCCCCTTGCCGCCTCTAAAATGGCATCAAGCGGCCGATATGATGCTGTCATAGCCTTGGGTGCCGTCATAAGAGGCAGCACCTCCCACTACGATTATGTATGCAGCGAAGTATCCAAAGGAATAGCACAAGTCTCCCTGTCGAGCGGAATCCCTGTAATGTTCGGTGTTATCACCACAGAAAACATAGAACAGGCTATAGAGCGGGCCGGAACGAAAGCCGGAAATAAAGGCTCCGACTGTGCTCAAAGCGCTATAGAGATGGTAAATCTGCTCAGAGAACTGGGATAAACAACAAAGCAAAAACCTCCCGCAGAAATAAACTTTCTGCGGGAGGCTTTTTATCAAGTATTTGTTTTATATATGATCTATACTTATGATCTTACAGCTCTTCAAGGAGCTTCTTAACGCTTTCCCATACTCTCTTTACTGAAGAGATGCCTACATATTCACCTGGAGCATGTAAGTTTCTTACATCAGGTCCGAGGGATATCATATCGAGTTTTCTGTCGATATTCTTTGCAAATTCACTCGGCTCAACTCCGGCATGCAGGATCATGAATGAAGGATCTTTTCCATACATTTCTCTGTATACATCTTCAAACTTTTTCTTGAGCTTTGAACTGTGATCGTACTCCCATGCAGGACAGTTGGACATCACTTCATAAGTTCCGCCCATATGCTCAGTGAGTCTTACGATCTTTTCGTACATGAGCTCGTACTGGCTTTCCTTTGAGCTTCTCGTCATTACCCAGATCTCAGCAACGCTTTCCTTGATGCTTACAACGCCAAGGCTTACAGAGCTTTCAACGAACTGAGGATAATCCTGATCCCATCTTACTATACCGGTTTCCGAGAAGTTCATATAATCTAAAACGCGCATCTTTGATTCTTCATCAAGTATTGTATCCGCAGCTTCTGCAGCCTCGCAGCTCAGAGCTATATCAGGGTCGTTTACTCTGTATTCATCTGCAAATATATCGCTGTATTTTTTGATTATATCTTTCAGTGCAGCTTCATCCTTCTTGTCTATGGCTATGAGACATTCAGCGTTTCTCGGGATAGCATTGTACTTGAGTCCTCCGCTGATATCTGCCAGATCGAAGCCTATTTCATTATGAACTGCCATGAGCACACGTACGAGAAGTTTATTTGAATTAGCTCTTCCTCTGTGGATGTCTTCTCCTGAATGTCCTCCAAGAAGTCCTCTGAGTGTTATCTCATAGTAAGCCTTGTCCTTATCGGCAGGAGCTTTCTTTATAGGAAGCTCTACTCTTACTACAGGACCGCCTGCACAGCCTACTACTATTATTCCTTCGTCATCGCTGTCGATGTTTATTACATTCTCGCCTTTAAGCTGACTGAAATCAAAGTTTTCTATACCGCTCATACCTCTTTCTTCGTCAGTCGTGCATACGAATTCAATAGCAGGATGCTTAAGATTTTCATCGGCCAGAGCTGCCAGGCAAAATGCTACGCCTATTCCATCATCTGCTCCAAGGCTTGTTTCTTTAGCTATTATTTTATCATCTTCGATCTCAAAGAATATAGGATCCTTCGCAAAATCATGTTCTACATCTCTGTTTTTCTCGCATACCATATCCATATGCGCCTGCATGATCACACCCGGATGATCTTCATATCCCGGAGTAGCCGGTTTTCTTATAAGGACATTGTAATAATCATCCTGATGCCATTCAAGGCCATGCTCTTTAGCAAAGGATACGAGATAATCAGAAACTTCTTTTTCATTTCCTGACTCTCTTGGAATGAATGTCAGATCTTCAAAATATCCAAACACATCTACAGGTTCGACATTCGTCAATATTCGTTCCTTTTTCAATTTATATCAACTCCTTATTTCAATTTACGTTAAACGAGAATTAACTTAGTATAATATAATACTTGCTCCGGCAAGAACTACTACCGTAACAACTGCGATGAATACGAGCAGTTTCCATACGAATTTTATCCATGTTCCAAAGGACGTCTTCGTCATAGCAAGCACTCCCATCAGAAGTCCGCATGTAGGAGCGATAAGAGCTATCATCGAGTTTGCAGACTGATAAGCTATTATTACGATTTCTCTTCCTACTCCCGCAAAATCTGCAAGCGGAGCCATGATGCTCATAGACAGTGTAGCAAGACCCGAGCTGGAAGGAATGAAGAATGACAGAACCAGGAATACGATATAGTTTACTCCTGCGAACAATCCCGAAGACATGCTTGCTACCGTAGATTCGCAGTAATGGAGTATCGTATCAGTGATGCTTGCATCTGACATTATTATCGACACACCTCTGGCAACACCTATGATCATTGCAACACTCAGAAGATCCGATGCGCCCTTTATAAAGTCATCGATAAAGCTATCAAGCGGTATTCTGTCAATAACAGCAACGAGTATGCTCGATACGAGGAATACTGCTGACAGTTCTCCAAACCACCATCCCATAGTAGGCCAGATAGTGATGCCGAGATCTTCCCATGAGAGAACTCCCCATATCATTACCAGGAATGACAGTACGAATATAACGAGTATGATCTTTCTCTTTGTTGTAAGCTCAGGCAGGCTGTCTGAATCGTAATTTCCTCCTTTGAGGAAGAATTCTTTGTTCTGCTCTCTCTGAGCATATACAAGAGATTTTGTAGGATCGTTCTTTACCTTTTTCGCATAATGCATCGTGTAGATGATTCCAGCAGGGATATATATGCAAAGCAGCACTATTCTTATACCTATACCGTCACTCATCGGGATGCCGGCAAAGTTACTTGCGATAGCTACTGCGAACGGATTAGCTATGGAAGCCATTACACCTAATGCCGCTCCGACTTTTATTACAGACAGTCCGACGAGGGTATCATAGCCCGCTACAAGGAATACCGGAATCAATACAAGGAAGAACGGAAGTGTTTCCTCCTCTATACCGAACATAGCACCTGCCAGTGAGAATATGAGCATGAGAATAGGAATAAGAACGTGTTCTTTTCCTTTAAGCTTTTTCATGGCATGTCCTATAGCTGCATCAAATGCGCCCGTCTTCATAACTATTGCTATATATCCGCCTATTATGAGACAGTACAAAATGATGTCTACAGAATCCATAAATCCGTTTATCGGTGCCATTATAACGGACCAAAGACCCTGAGGATTTGATTCTACTTCATGATATGTGCCTGCTATAGGCTCAAGAGTATCTGCGTTAGGGTCTACATAGTCATAAGCGCCTCCCGGCAGTATCCATGAAAGGATAGCAACCAGCAAGATTATCGCCATAATTATAACGTATGAATTAGGCGCTTTAAGCTTTCGCTTTTTCTTTTGCTTTTCCATAAAAGTCTACCTCCTAAATAAAATATGACGTTAAAAAATCAATCCACGATAATATTATCGCAATAACCGTGCCAAAAAATTAAAAACGCGCAAAAATTAAATATGCGCGCTCTTTTAGTACTATCTTGTTGTGTTTTTTATTTGTCAAAGTATTTATTTGCTTGTATTTTTCAGAATAAAATATATTGTTTTTCCAATCAGAATAAATCCTTTATTTTTAAGCTATTTTCAACTTAACCCCGTCACTTATTAAGTCGTTTTTAGCTTAAGCCTGTCATTTATCAAGTTGTTTTTAACTTATAGCTGATTCTTTGTATAAATTTCATCATTTTTTTGGAAAAAGCAGCCTTAAACCGCATATTTTTCAAGTCGTTTTTAACTTAAAAGCCCTTCCATCACACTTCCATACACAATTTATATATAGCATTTGCATAAATTTTTGCTGTGGTTTCCAGTGATTCGATCTCAAGATACTCATCGGTCTGATCCCAAATTATTCCTTCTCCCGGATAATGCGCACCGAATGCTGCTATATTAGGCATAACTTTTGAGTAACTTGCGCTGCTGCTGGAAATAGGTTCACTGTCATCTCCCGTAACTGTTTTGTACGATTCTATCAATGCATTTATCAGAAAATGGTTCCTCGGGAAATAAGTAGGCGGCCAATAGCTGCATTCCTTTATATCAAATCCTGCTTTAACAAATTCTGAATTCACCTTTTCTATCGCCTGATAATAATTTGATGTAATCGGAAATCTGCAGTCAAGACGTATTTTCATTTTATCATTATGCAGATCCATTATTCCGAAATTCACTACTGTTTTTCCGGAAAATTCATCTTCATAGGCTATATCCATACTTTCGCCATATATATCGAATCCTATTTTGTCGCACAGGAAATCTATCGCTTTCTTCATGCTTCCGTTCCCAAGATCTACAGATTTAAGAAAATCGAGCATTATCGCATTACTGTTTATTCCTCTTTCTATCAAAGCGCAGTGTCTTTCTTTTCCGAATACTTCTATGAACAATCCGTCTTTGAGTATCTTGGCATTTATATCTTTTCTGTTCTCCGCCGTATATTCCATCAGCTTATCCAGAATCTCATTTTTCCTTGTTGTCACTATTTTTGCACAGCAGTACCCCGGCACAAGATTATCTATCTTGCCGCCCTGGATATACTCTATATACTCCTGTTCGTCCTGCTTTACATCCATTCTGTATTCGATCATGGCAAGAGCCTTCTCCGCATAAGTAACAGGGAAATGTCCATCTACGCTAAACCCTGCGATAGGCGCATTTTCACTGTTCAGATATGAAGCCATATCTTTATAGTAACGTCTCTCATCCGTTCCTATTATCAATCTGACTTTTCTGTTCAGCTTGCCTGCAACTTCTTTTACAGCTTTCAACGCAAAAATAGCTGCTATCAGCGCACCTTTATCAACTGCACAGCTTCCGTAGATCCTTTCTTTTTCCACTACAGCTCCGTACGGATCGTACTTCCAGTCTCCTTCATTTTCCTCGTTTACGTCGACATGCCCGAAAATCCCTATATATATATCACCTTCGCCGTATTCTGCGTATCCGCAGTATCCGTCTATCTTCTTAGTCTTGAATCCCATCCCGGCTGCCAACGAAAGCAGGTAATTGATAGCATCATCCATGCCCTTTCCATAGGGCATCTCCCCCTCCGGCTCTCCTTGAATACTTCTTATCTGTATCAGCCTTCGGGTTGCTTCTATCATATCATCTTTCATTTTTTCTATTTGCGTGTCAAAATTCATAGTACCCTCTTTATACAAGACATATATAAATCCAATCAATTCATGTTATAATATTATT